>CAMWHY010000062.1 GCA_947174185.1 uncultured Lachnospiraceae bacterium
GGCATACGATATTTATGGTTTGACAGAGATATCAGGACCGGGCGTTTCTTTTGAGTGCAGCGAGCAGACCGGTATGCATATCAATGAAGATCATTTTATTGCGGAGATCATCGATCCGAATACGGGCGAAGTTCTTCCGGAGGGGGAGAAGGGAGAGCTTGTATTTACCAGTATCACGAAGGAAGCATTCCCGCTGCTGCGTTACCGTACCAGAGATATCTGTGTATTGTCCAGAAAGAAATGTTCCTGTGGAAGAACCCATGTGAAGATGAGCAAGCCGATGGGACGAAGCGACGACATGCTGATCGTCAAGGGTGTCAATGTATTCCCGTCCCAGATCGAAACAGTGCTTTTAAACAAAGGTTATGCAGCGAATTACCAGATCATTGTGGATCGTGTCAACAACAGCGATACGCTGGAAGTGCAAGTTGAGATGACACCGGAAATGTTTTCCGATTCTGTTACCGAAGTGGCTGTAAAGGAGAAAGAGCTGGTAAATGCCTTGAAGGCAATGCTGGGTATCTATGCGAAGGTGAAGCTTGTTGCGCCTAAGACGATTACCAGAAGCGAGGGCAAGGCTGTACGTATCATTGATAACCGCCACTTATATTAAATATTAAGGAAGTCAATCAAAAGATTTGTTGTTGGATCATTTAATTTATTAAGGAGGAAATGCTATGACAGTTAAACAAATTTCTGTTTTTTTAGAAAATAAACCAGGTTGTCTTGCTGAGCTGATCGACATTCTTTCTCAAAATAATATTGACATGCGCGCCATGTCTATTGCCGAGATGCAGGATTTTGGTATTTTGCGGATCATTGTAAAGGACACTTACAATGCGGTGCGTATCATTAAGGAGGCCGGATTCATTACATCCGTCAATGAAGTACTTGCCGTAGCTATTCCCGATCAGCCGGGAGCATTGTTACAGACACTGACAGCATTAGGCGAGGCAAATATTAATCTTGATTATTCTTACGCTTTTACAACCGCTAAAAAGGATACGGCATATATGGTTTTACGTGTGACGGATAATGAAAAAGCAGCGAAAGTCCTTGGTCAGAAGGGAATTCGGATGCTGGGACAGGAAGAAATGGAACAGTTATAATATAAATGGTTCCTCAACAGTGAAAATCAACACTGCACAAATAAAGTGCAGTGTTGATTTTTTATAACTTATTGTTGCTGCTGATGTTGCCGCCCTTCGTGATCCATATAATAATTGTCTGTATAGATCAATTCAGAAAGTCTTACAAATTCATATCCCTGCGCTTCCAGATCGGTGATCAGGGCGTCCAGAGCCTGTGCGGTATATTTTGCACCATTGTGGCAGAGGATAATGGAGCCGTTGCCCAGATGCTTATGATTGCATACGGTGGAGATGATGGAATCTACGCCGTAATCTTTCCAGTCAAGGCTGTCAACGTCCGTAACAAGAATAAATACTGATTTTTCAAGGTTTTAAATAGATGCGGCTAGCATCTTTTTTAAATTAAATAGGTTTTATCAAGCACAGGAAAATCCTGTGCTTTTCTTTTGCACGAAAATAAAACAAACTTCTTGACATGCCAAAAATGTTTCACAAGGCTAAAATTAAAGGATTTACAAATCAATTAAAAAAGGAGGAAGGAATATGGCTGCCAATGCAAGAAATGAACAACAGTTTTTTATTCGGACGCTGCATCATGCCAACCATGGCAGCTATGTATCCCGTTTTCTGGCCGGGAAAGGACAATATTCCAGCACTAACCTTGCCGAGATAGAATCTTACGATGAAAATTATAACACCTATGTTAGTCTGCATTCTTTCAGCCGTTATGGACGACGGGCGGAGGATATCCGGGAGATAACATGTATCTATTATGATTTGGACATGCATGAGAAGCATCCTATGAGTTATATCGAAGAATGCACAGAGAATACGCTGCAGGTGCTGTATGATGCCATATATGGTGATGAGGAGCTACCAGAACCCACGATTATTACAAGAACTGGCAGGGGGCTTGGTCTGTTCTACGTGCTTGATCGGAGCATAGCCTGTGCAAAAGGGAGAAATGCCGGACAGGTAGAGTTCTGGAAGCTGATATATCGCCGGATGGGAGAAAAAATTAAAACAATACTTGTCCCGGAAAACAATCGGCTAGCAGATGATCCGGAAGCATTGCTGGAGTTGGATGAGAGAGTGATCTGCGATGTGTCGAGGGTTACCAGGATGCCAGGGACATGGAATCAAAAAGCAGGGAAAGAGTGTCGTGTTGTATTTCCTGAACAAAAACCGCGCTATTATTCCCTAAAGGAACTTTCTGCCTATATTTTTAGTGAAGTTTATACAGCAGAAAATACAGAGGATCCTCCGGCAGAAAAACCGAAAGTGGTCATCAAAAGAAAACGATCCGGAAATATAGTAGAGTTTGATTTCTTCCTGAAGGCATTTCTTCAGGAGCGGATTGAGGCATTAGAGAAGCTGCAGGCTTTCCGGAAGGGGAAAGGAATAGGATGCCGGGATTATATGTGTTTTACATATTATAACCACGTAAAGCAGCTATACGGCGTTGATCAGGCAATAAAAATGCTTGCATCTTTTAATAATGCCTATGAGAATCCTCTGTCTGAAAGTGAGATTCGTAACATTGCGAGAGGGATTGACAGATGCTCTGGCGATACTTACGAGGGTCACTATAAGTTGACAAATGAATGGATTGTAAGAAATCTCAAAGTATCGGTGCTGGAGCGTGATGTGTTGGATTTTGACGTGTCAAAACGGAAGTTGCAGCGTAAGATGGCGCATCAGGATGCGGTGAGGGTACGGGAGGAGCGTAACCGGGAGATCGCGGAGTATATAGAGTGTCATCCAGAGGAGATATATGCCTCAATAGCGGCACGATTTGATGTCAGCCTAAGAACACTTAAGAGCATAGCAAAGGAAGCTGGAATAAGGCGGAATAGAAAGGTAGAGAAGCCGATTGAGATCGAGAGACAGGGAAAGGAGAGGAAAGAACAGAGCGAAAAAATCTGCAAAAAGAAGGAAGATGCTAAAAGTGCAAAAATTTGTCCCATAGTATGTTGTGATTCCCCGGATAAGGGAGAGGGGGTGGGGGAGAACCATCTGATGCGTATCATGGGAGACGCCTGCATCCGGATGCTGGTATCTGAAACGGAACCCATACGCACCGCCCATGGAGCGGACATCTCTTCCGGATCTGAAGCATCTACAGACGTACGTTGCCGGGATCCCTGATATGTTTCTTATGCCGTCAGAAACTATGGATAGAAAGAAAAAGAAAGGAAAAGACATATGCACCTATTAAATCAGCTGAAAAAGAGACTGAAGAACAAATTGAAAAGAAAAGTGAAACGCCTGTGGATCACAAACTATATCTATCTTATTGTTGCTCTATGCGTTATTTCGCTGTTTATACATTTTTTAAAGCCGGTGCCGGAGGTTGCATCTGGATCAATCCCTTATGTAGCTGAAACCGAAGGTGGTCAGGATCGGATTTCGACGGAGCTGCTCCGTGTGGTGGATGGAGATACCATTGTAGTCGACATCGATGGAGAGGAGTTTAAAATCCGGCTAATTGGCATAGACACGCCAGAGAGCGTTCATTCCGATGCTTCCAGAAATAATGAATATGGACAGATGGCCAGTGATTATACAAAAGAGTTATTGGCAGATCAGGAAACGGTATGGATCGAGTATGATCAGGAAGCAGAGGACAGATATGGACGGCAGCTGGGATATGTCTGGCTGGATCCGGATGAGGAGGATCTGCAGTATATGGTTAATTATATATTAGTGGCAAATGGATATGCCATCAATAAAGAGTATCCACCCAATACCAGATATGCCGGTTATTTTCAAGAAGCCTGCCAGGAAGCCATGGAAGCGGATGCAGGACTATGGGTATATGAAGATTTTCGAGAATTATGGGAATAAGAAAATCAGCTTTTAACATTTATTACATTTATTATAAAAAAAATAAAAAAAATACTTGACAAGCCACAAACATTCAAAAATAATAATGCAAATCAAGGAAAAAGGAGGGAGAAAAAACGGAGCAGGAAGAAGAACGTCTAAGATTTAAAAAAGAAAAGCTGGAGGAAATGTTTGATCAACTTCAAAAAAGGGAATCAGAATTAGACAAAAAAATTAGCAGCTTGAAAAAAGAAGGGCAATAAAGGAGGAAGATTTTAAATGACTAAAAAAGAGTTAGTTGATAGTGTATGTAAAACGGCAGATGTAACAAAAAAGGATGCAGAATCTGTGATAAGCGCGACATTTGCTGTTATTGAGGAATCTATGAAGAAGGGTGAAAAAATTGCTATTCCGGGATTTGGTATTTTTTCTGTAAAGGTTCAGGGAGCAAGACCCGCTAAGCAGGGTAGAAACCCGAAGACGGGGGAAGTAATTGAGATTGCAGCTCGTCCGGAACAGAAGGCACCTAAATTTGCCGCATCCAAGGCGTTAAAAGAGATGGTGAAAAACAGTTAAATAGGATTGGGATCCGGCATGGGCTGGGACGTCTTCCTGTGCCGGACGCTTTCAGAATGAGGTATTTATGGAATTGCAGATGCTAAAAGAAGAGTGTAATAGTTTAATTGAAAAGATAGAAAAAATCAACATTAGAATAGAAAATAAAGAGAAAGAAATCAGACAGCTGGAAGCGGCTAAAACAGTTCAAAAGCGGGATTTGAAAAAATCAGAAAAAAGGAAGCCGGATTCTAATACAAATCAAATGAAAGGGAGAAAGAATTTTTACAATTATTACCCTGTATTTATTGAGGTAATGAATGAACTAAGAGATAATAATGAGTTTATGGAATACCGCAATTATTCTAAGTTCGATAAAAAATATAAAAAAGTGAAAAAAAGCATACTGGATTCATACGTAAAAAGTAAAACAGAATACGATAGAAGGGAATTTTACGAGCTGGCATCAGATTATATGCTGATCAGAAATGATGAAGGCCATTATACATACAAAAACGATAATACGGAAGTTATCTATATTAATAGGCGAATATTGGAGAATAGCGGATGCTTTTGATGTTAATTAAGGAGTTTAGAGGTATTTGTGAGTATCTGATATCCAAGGAATACCCACAGTACAGGGGCTATATATTGATTGGGAAAGACCAATTATGCGGGTTGCTGGATAAAAATAATTACGAATTGGCGGATAATAAGCTCCGGTTCTGGAAGCAGTTGCACTGGATCCATACAGAAAACGGGAGATTAACCTGTAGAGTCCGGGGAAAACGTATGATTAAGATATCAATAGAGGTTTTTGAGGGTCTAAAAAAGCTGGATTAACGGTGGTCACAAATAGAAAAAATAATATAAATAAAGTGTCCACATAAAATAGAGAGAATATAAAGGTAGATATATAAATCTAGTACATATGTATAATGGGCTATATTACGTAGTAATATAGCACAGATATATATGGACATGCGGCGTACGACGCTGGACATATATATCGATCCTTCAGGACGGACGTAGCGTAGTGGAGCGGAGACCGTCCTGAAGGATCAAGGGCTTTTGAGGATTTGCCCGCTCCGATCAGAGGCGGCGCGGAAATGGGCGGGGTGCAGTTGCAGAGGCAGGGGGACGGGAACGGTGCTGCGTTTCCTGCGGCGGTGAACTGGAAAAAAGAAATGTATAATAACACTATGAGGGAGGTAATGGGAGAAATGACAGAAATGTCGGACGCAGAAATTGGGAAAACAGTCCGGGAAGAAGTTACAAGTTCGGGAAGTTATTGCAACTTGGAAGCGAAACAAGATAAAGAAGGAAATATTATACTGCTAAAAGTTGAGAAAAAAATATTGTGTAAGATTTCCAAAAAGTGTCCCAATTTGGGACATGGCTTATAGTTGTTCTATTTTTTTAAAATGAAGTAAATAAGGAATGGTCTGCATAAGAGGTTGCAGGTAACGGCTAAGAGGTGCCAATAATGCGATAAATCGCGTTTTTTGGCATCTTTTTTGTTTGATAGCATGTGTCCCAAATTGGGACACAAAGAAAGGAAGTATAAATGAAGGATGAAATATGACGTATTGGAGGGATTGAAGGGATATTTAGAAAAGAAGTATGGAAAAAATACAGCAAAGAAATATTACGCAGCAGCGGTTAAACTGTTCCGGGATGATTATGATCTAACAGTAAATGAAATCAATGAAGAGGTGATAAAAGAGAGATTAGATCATATCCGGGGAAAAAATGAATTTAGTGCGGCGAAACAAGCTGTTTTAGGACTTAAAAAAGTTTATTCAGATATAACAATTCCTGGTGAAGATTGGTTTCAGGAACAGAGCTTACACCGGAAAAACCGGTCCAAAAAAAAGACAAAGACTATTGATCTGGATGCTACACAAAGAAAGATCAACCAGATTGAAGATCAGAAGTTAAAATACGCTTTTCGGTTGGCAATGGATTCCGGATTGCGTGTATCCGAATTGGCGGAGGTTCTTCCTGAGGATATCACTTTTAAAGATGGAGACATTTATGTAAATGTAACACATGGAAAGGGCGGATCTAACGGAGTGGTTAAATGTCAGAAAGATCCATACTTATATGAGCATCTTCAGGATTTTATAAAAAAACAAGAAAATAATAAAAAATTGTTTTATGCATCAAATACGATGCAGAAGAAAGCGCATGATCTTGGAATAGAATGTCATGATTTGCGCCGGATCTGCGCAATAACGCTGCGTAATGAACTAAAGAAGGAAATGCCGGTGGAGGAAGCAAATGCGCAAGTGAAGGAGCAGCTGCGTCATGCGCGGTTTTCGACAACAAAAAGATATCTATTCAATCGTAAATTGAGGGTAAAGGAAAAGAAGATAGGAGGAAAAGGATGAGTTCAGGAAAAGCGGATAAAGCGCTGGAGGAGTTTTTAACAGCGGTATTTGTGGGAATAGGAAAATTAATTAAGGCATTTTGCGTTGGATTGTGGCGCGGAATAAAGAAGATGCGGACTATGAAAACATGGATTGGATTACTGTTATGCATTCTGATCGCGGTTATATCACGATTTGGACGTGATTTTATCATGGATCAGGAAAGTATGCCTATATATATCAAGTACATAATATACGTTGGCTTTTTGGGGTTGCCAGTTATTTATCTGCTGATCTTAGGCAGTTTTCAGGATAAAAAGGGCAAGGAATTTGAAGCGGTATTTGCAACAATCGGTTTCAAGGGAAAAGATGGGAGATATCCGTATTTGATCGATGTTAAAAAGTATGGAAAAAAAGTTATCTACCTGTTTAAAAGCAACATTCCTCTTGCAGAGTGGAAAGCAGCTAAGGCAAGGCTGGAGACCGGATTTAACTGCAATATCCTGTTGATGGAAAATACGAATAATAAGCAAATCGTAAGAATCGTTACAGTTCCGGCAGATTGTAAAATTCCTACTATGCTGCTATGGGAAGATTCATTGCTTCCTAAAAAGAATGGGACTATCACTGTAGGGCAGAGCGCGTTGGAAACAATTTCTTTTGATCTTAATCGGGTTCCACATGTGCTGGTTGCCGGAGAAACCGGATCCGGAAAGTCGGTCATATTACGGACGTGTCTATGGCAGATGATTAATCAGGGCTGTAAGGTTTACATGATTGATTTTAAGGGCGGCGTGGAATTTGGAAAGCAGTATGAGCAGTATGGCGAGGTTATAACTGATCGATCCAGAGCGTTAGAGGTTCTTACGCAGCTTTGCAATGAAAATGAATATAGGCTTTCCATTTTCCGAGATCTTGAAGTGAAGAATCTGGCCGAATACAACAAAAAAACCGGCCAGAATTTGTGTCGGATAGGTGTCTTTTCTGATGAAATTGCAGAAATGCTTGATAAAAAGGGTGTTGCTAAGCAGGATAAGGAAATATTTGACAAGATAGAAGGAAAGTTATCAACACTGGCTAGATTATCCAGAGCAACGGGTATCAATCTATTCCTTGGCGTGCAGCGTCCGGATGCGAACGTGTTGACCGGTCAAATTAAGAATAATATTCCGGTCAGAATATCCGGACGTTTTGCGGACAAAGCGGCATCGGAAATCGTACTTGGCAATACTGCAGCAACAGAGCTTCCGGATATCAAGGGACGGTTTTTATATAAAGTCGGTAATGATACGATTGAATTTCAATCGTACTATTTTGACGATGAAACAATGCTTAAGGATGTATATGTGGAAGTCGGTGATATGCTTACCCAGGCACCGACAGCTGCAATGGAAGCTATGGAGGAGTGCAAGGATCAGGCACCCGCTGCTGAATCAGCTGCAGGTAAGAGCAGCAGAAAATCCAGAAAAGAATACAAGGGGATGAGCAGTAGGGAATTGGAACGCCTTAAGGAGCAGTATGACTCGATTGACTTAAACATGGATTTTGATTGATAAAACAATATTGCGAAAGGGGAAAGTATGTATGTTCAAAAAGAAAAAGGACGTAGCTGCCGAAGAAGGATCTGCAGAAGAAAAGAAGGAGCGTGAGTCTGCAGAACCGGAAACGGTTCTCGGTCAAGATCAGGATCCGGAAGATGGCAAAGCTGAAGCTGATGTGGATGAGAGCGGCACAGCAAAGAAGTCTGGAAAAAGTCTTAAAAAGAAGCCCAAAAAACCAAAGCCAGAGAAACCGAAAAAGCCTAAAAAACCTAAAACCGAAGAATATGTTTTGAAAAAGAATACTGGGATGAAGGCGCTGCGGATTGTTTTATGGACGATGCTTGTCTTTGTGTTTATTAAGGGGATAGTGTCAATATTCCAAAAAGAGGACGGTATTGATGAGGTAAACGCCATAATTAATAATTTCCGTCAAGAATTTTCGTCTGTAAAGGATGAAAATGAGGAACTTCTAAGTTTTGCGCAAAATTTCGGCCGGGAATATTTGACCTACAGGATTGGAGAAAAAGATGATTATATAGCCAGGATCCGTGAGTATGCCAGCAACATTGTTTGTAATAACAGCAGTTTGGTTGATTTTAGAGCAAACGCGGTATGTACATACATAAATGCCTACCGCAAGGAGGAATATGCTGCAGGGCAGTATGACGTTTATGTTTATGCGGTCGTGGAGTACGAAAAACAGATATTGAACGAGGATGGACAGACCTATACGACAGAAGTCACACAGGCGGAAACGACAATGATCGTGCCGGTATATGCATCAGCAGGAAGGTATATGGTTGAGGATATTCCGCTTTTCGTTGCAGATTCAGTTGCAGATGATTCCTATACGGCACAGAGCGGTTATTCTGGAGGTGCGGCGTTGACGGATGCGACAAAAGTGGAGGCTGTACAGACATCTATTATTAATTTTCTCACGGCATATTACACTGCGGAACAGAGCGTCATTGATTACTATCTCGCCAGCACGGCTGATAGAAGCAACTTTGTGGGTTTAAATGGAAGATACAGTTTTGAATACCTTGATTCTATCAAATGTTATCAAAATGCAGACGGATCTATTCTTGCTGTTGCCTGTTTTGTAATAAAAGATACAGTGAATGAGGCGCAGTTGTATCAGGAGTTTAATGTTTTACTAAAGGAAGATCAGGCGTCCGGTCGGTATTACATTTTAGATATGAATACGAAAACAAAAAATATAAGAATGGAGGGAGAATTAAATGTTGGCTAAGTTAAAGAGTGCTTATGACAAATTAATGCGAAAGGAGGGAAAAATATATCGCGTCATGATGATGGTGTCCTGTTCCATATTTCTTTTTATGGCACATACAAATGTAGTTTTGGCTGCTGAATCAACTAATTACGGGAAAAAAGCAGGCGAATGGGTTTTGGAAAATCTATTCTGGTTCGGGCTTGTTGCATTAGCAATTGCATTGTTTAAGTGTTTGCTTTCCAGAGCATGGGTTCCAGCTATTATAACGGGAGTTGCAGGAGCAATCATTCTATATTTTATGCAGGATCCGGAAAAGCTGGCGGACATCGGAGAAAAGATTGCAACGACCGTCTTTGGATAACAAATATTATAGTGAGATGGCAGATTTATGGAAGAAAAAAAGCGTAAAAAGATTAAATTATATTCATATCTAAAAGTTTGGAATTTTGAACACAAAATTTATGTGATTGGCAATATAGTGCTGCCTGTCCCGGTGAATCCATTTGATGTATTGTATTTTGGATGCGCCTGTTTATTGATCTATATTCTGGGACGTATGATTCCGGCGTTAGCATCAATCCCGGCAATTCTGCGACTTGGCGTACTGCCATATGGAATCACAAGATATATGACAGGAGTAAAACTGGATGGTAAAAATCCTGTGAAATATATGATAGGATATCTGTCTTATGTACTGTCCATACGTGGAAGAACCGTTGAAAAATACCGTTCTGAAACAGCTGGATGCAAAAACATTAAACTTGATTGGAAGTGCAGCGAGGGGTGGCGGTAAGCCATCCTGACTGTGCTTAAAAAGCAGGATGGAGGGAAATCATGCATCAATGTCCGATTGTTTATTATACAGATAACCTGATCTTTAATTACGATAAGAGCTGCCATGCCGTTTACCGGCTTGGGGGTTTTGATTATGATTTTTTGGATCAGGAAGCAAAGATTGCAATGCTAAACAGAACGGCAAGATTTCTTGCCGGAATCACGTCGGAAGCGCAGATCCTGATCATACCGACGGATGAAGACAACCGGGAGCATTACCAGAAACTTAAGTCAAAACTCAAAAAAGAGGATCCTTTATATAATGTGGCAATCAATCATGCCCAACAGACGGAAGATTATCTTTCCGACAATGACGGCAATAAAAATACAAATGAATATAAGTATTACATCATCACTCGTCTAGGCGCTCCAGAGGATGATATTGTCAAGAAAATCAGTGATGGAATACAGTATTTTATAAAGGACCCGGTCAATATGGTCAATGTCTACATGAATCTTGACACGAAGGATATATTGGAAAGCAAACTGGAGGCAAACAGGAAAGAAGCGGCTAAGTGGTTTGATGCACAGAATATGAAGATGCATCTGATACCGGCGTCATCGATGGAAGTACAATGGCTGATCCGGCGTATAGCGTACAGGGGACTTGATATCAAAGCACCGCTTTATTACAGAAATGAAAGGCTTGATCCATGGGAGCCGGGCGTTGATGTGACAGAATCAGGAATTGAAAAAATACTGCATCCAAGGGAAAGGGATGTTGTAAATCTGTTTTCCGGAATGATCACTGCGGATAAACGTATGATAATATGCGACAATGATCATAAAAAGTCATATCAGACGTTTTTTGTGCTGACACATCTTCCCGATGCGTTTGAATTTCCGGGTATGGAATGGCTTTATATGCTGCAGAAGGAGGATGTCAAGTCTGAAGTATGCATACATATTCGGGCGGAAGAACACCGTACCGCCGCCAGAAACGTTGCAAAGAAAAAGCAAGAGATTGAGAGCCAGATGGAACATATTCTTGGCGCTAAGGCAGAAATCCCGGAAGACTTAATGGAATCCAAAGAATATGCAGATGCCCTTGAAATGGAACTGAAAGAGTACCGTGAGTCATTGCTGTATACAACAGTTACGATCTGCGTAGCTGCAGATGATCCGGAATTGCTGGAACATCGGGCAACCAAGATAAGATCTATATATGAAGATAGAAATTTCATCATAGAGAGACCGGCGGCAGACCAGCTGAGGTTGTATATGCATACAATACCGACGGTGCGATCTATGGTTAAAGATTATGTTATGCCGCTTATGCCGATGACACTGGCAAGCAGCATCATTGGTGCAATGCATATATTAGGGGACGACGATGGACCGTACATAGGAACTACAGGCAAGGAAAAAAAGCATGTATTTCTTAATTTAGGGCGGGCATGTCTGCTTAATATGTCAGCTGCAACTACATTCTATGGAAATCTTGGTACCGGAAAATCATTTAATGCGAACCTGCTGCTTTTTTTGATGGTCTTATACGGCGGTTATGGTTTGGTTTTTGATCCTAAAGGGGAACGGAGTCACTGGCAGACGGATTTCAAGATATTTGAAGGATTAATTTCCACGGTAACATTATCTCCGGATAAGAGTAACCAAGGAAAGCTGGATCCTTATAATGTTTATCGCGATGATCTGGCAATGGCGAATGAACTGGCATTAAATGTAATATCGGAATTGCTACAGATTGCACCGACGTCTGCTGAGTACACGGCATTGCTGGAAGCAGTCGGAATCATGGAACAGGAAGCAAAAAATACCCAAAAGCTACCAAGCATGCAGCTGTTGATAGAGATTTTATCCAAATTTCCAGAAGATGATGAGCTATATGACAAGGCTAAATTTTTAGCAAGAAGGCTTAAGCTACAAAGAAAAGCCGGAATGTCCCATCTGCTGATTGGAGATGGGTCAGAGGAAGCAATCACATTAGATAACCGGTTAAATATTCTGCAGATTCAAAATTTAAAACTTCCGTCTCCAGAGGTTGCTAAGGCGGATTATACAAGCGAGGAAACCTTATCAACAGTTCTTATGATGGTATTAAGTCACTTTGCTAAAAAATTTGCTTTAGTAAAAAGACCAGTTTTTAAGGTAATTCTGTTTGATGAATCTTGGATGCTTGGAAAGACCACTGAGGGCGTAAAGCTGTATGACTTCCTGACGAGGATGGGACGTTCTCTATATACCGGATGTATCTTTAATGGTCATTCTGTGTTAGATCTTCCAACAGAAGGTATCAAGAACACAATATCCTATAAGTTCTGTTTCCGTACCAACAGTGACGATGAGGCAGCCCGTATGTGTGAATATATGGGCATAGAGGCATCGGAACGTAATAAGGGGGTTATTAAGAACCTTCATAATGGAGAGTGCCTATTTTGCGATCTTGACCGCCGTGTTGGTACGCTTAAATTTGATGCTGTGTTTCAGGATATCATAGACATCTTTTCAACCACGCCAAAGACCGAAGAAACAGAGGAAGATACAAGTGTCCCAAATTGGGACACGCCACAGCAGACGGAACAGATGGAAGAAAATGAGGAATCAGATGCTATGACGGCAGATGATCCGGCAGATATTGATATAAAGAAATTGTTGGAAAGGGAAGTGTGATGAAAAAATTTGAAAAAACTGTACTGCTTTTTTTGGTAATTATATTTGGCGGATTTTCTGGTATCGCACTTTTGCTTATGGCAATAATCGGAGGTGGTGATGTTGCGGAGCCGGTGGATATACCGGCAACCAGAGAGGAGGCTTATCCGTATCAGTACATAGGAACGGAGCTGGGGATTGCGTGGGATATGGCAATGTTATGTGATGCAATCGACGCCTCGCTTGCGGGAAAAGGCAGCATATCGTCATATAATCCACTGATCACATCTCTGCAATTTTGCACGATGACAGAAACTTTATATGTTTGTCAAGATGTGTCAGGCAATAACATCATGGAATCTTCTGTATCAGAAAATGAAGCGGTCTGGGTGGAGCTGGCAAGTATGGAGTATCATGGCGCAACGCAGATATTGTCATATATGGATACAAGTGAATCAAAGATAGTATCTAATGATGTGTCCGGTTTTATTGCTGACCTGTATGCTGCCGCGCAGGATAAATCTGATCTATATACAGAAAGATGCGGATATTCGGTCAAATATGAGGTTTCACTAAGTGAAAATCCGGATTATATGACGGCGTTGACATATTATGCAGGTCTTCCGGATAAGGATGCGTATGTTGTGCTGCAGCTGCATGAATCGATGTATCTATATTATCTATATGATTTTTATGTCAATGTAGGATACATGAATGTGGATCTTCCGGAAATTGTTGTCGGCAACGTAACAAGGCAGGAATTGGCAGAGGTTGCTGTCTCAATTATTAACTGGCCTTATCAGATGGGTGGGAAATCTCCGGGAAGAGGGATTCCGACAGGCGCGTTGGATTGTTCTGGCTATGTTGATTGGGTGTATTATCAGTGTTTTGGTGTTTCGGTAACTGATACCAGCAACGGAATCCCTGACGGCGTCAGCATGGCAGGAACTGCATTGATCTGGTATTCCTGTACTGAGATCTCAGAAGATGATCTGCAGGTTGGAGATCTCGGTTTTGTCGCAGATCCGGCAGAATTGGCTGCAGGAAAGGTCAATCATGTCGGGATTTATATTGGACAGATAGCAGGTCAGCCGGCTTTTATCCATTGTGGCGGAAGCGCTTATAAGACATCTGCAAACCCGACCGGCAGGGTAGGGATATCGTTAAGCGGATCAAGCAATTCAGTAAATCCGGTAACTGGAGGGCGTTTTAGTCCGGCAATGCAATCTTGCACTTTTAATTATTTCCGGCGGCCACAGTTTGAATTTGGACAGTAAAGGGGGCGGTAAGTTGAAGGTAAGAAGGATCATAAGTTTTGTATTTTTAGTGGTTATGATTTTATGCAGCTCTTTTTTTGCAATTCCCACATATGCGGATGATGGCAGCGGCATTGATGACGGCGGCGCCTTCGATGGAATAGATGGTGTGGAAAGTTATAAATGTTATTATTTTGATTTAGAAGAACTTGGTATTCTTGACACATTTTATACGGCAATCAATGCAGTCGGAAATCTTGTCTGGAATATCATAAAATTGCTGACAAAACTTGTGATGATGATCATGTATGTTTCATTGGATTTTGATGCTGGTGAAATGCTTTCACCAGTCATGTCGGGCATTCAGAGTACGATTCACGAAAGTATATTTGAACCGTTATTTGTCCTAGCATTTTGTGGGACTGCGGTAATCCTGTTAAAGCGAATGTTTGTACGTGACCTGATGGGGGCTTTTGGAGATATTGTTAAGGTTGTTGTGATTGTAGTACTGTCTATTGCCCTGGTTAAGAAATCAGACAGCGCATTAAGCATGATTACCGGAGTGACCAAGGAAGCAAGTGTAGAGATCATGACGGGGATCAATGATAATACCGGAATGGGAAGCGATTCTGATGATGCGTCGACTGCATCGACAGACTTTGCTTTGAGAGCAGCGGAGATTCTTTGGATAAATCTGGTTGATGAACCTTGGCAGTACTTAGAATTTGCCGGGACGGATCCCACAGAGGAAGATATTAAAAATTTCCTTAACATTGCGAATCAGCCAGGATCAGATAATAGGGCGTCTCTGGTTGTCAATTATACAGGAGCTGCTGTTTGTTTTGAGAAAGGCAGGGCATTGATAAGGCTTGCCTGTCTACTGGTTTATTTAATTCCATTTATCGTTAAATTTGCCTTATATACCGCTGTTGCAGGGATACAGCTTATTATGCAGGTCATAACAGTAGTTTACATGCTGATTGCGCCGGTGATATTGCTTCTTGCACTGCTTCCCGGTTACGAAAATGCCATTAGCACATGGTTGAGAAAGATGCTTGAAGCACAGCTGGGAATATTGATTATTACATTTTTACTAGGAATTATCGTTAAAGTCGACAGTCTGCTTTACGGTATGATGGACTCTATGGGTGGTTTTTTGGTTGTAAGTATAATACAGATGATTATTCTGGTGGGCATCTATTTTGGACGAAATAAGATTATGGGTATGCTTGCTGCCGCGCAGGATGTCAGCAAATCTTTTAATCAGGTAAAAACTCGAATGAAGAATGATGTCGGGGCGGTGCGTGAACGATTAATGACGGATGAACAGAGGTATCTCAGGGCATACGATGAGAAAATGAAAAAAAGCTATGATGAGCAGGGATATAGGGATACATACTATCAGAATATAAGATACAGTGATTTTGATGATCTGGAGGATCATCAGAAAACCCTGTGGTTGGATATGAAACAAAAGGAAGAGAAAACACGTGCAGAGATCGCAGAATTGGATGCACCAGCACGACCGGAGGAAGATAAATATGCGGATGCATATGATAAGGGCATCCGAAAGAATTATTATAAAAAAATGGGCAGGGAAAATCTGGAAGATTATCAGAAAGGTTATTGGAAGCAGTTGCATAACGATGATAAAAACAGTGCAGAGGGAACCAAGAAGGCGCCAAGACTGCATCCAGAAGAAACAGACAGAAGGGGAGAAGATATTTATGCCGGCGACGGGGGAACTGGTGGATCGCAGGGATCAAAACGTACTATAATCAAGAAAAGAACCAGTGAACCGGAAAGAGAATTGTCATTGCAGAGAGAATATCCTAATGAAGCAATGGATAATGTGGCGGATGATGGGCATGTAAAACAAAGACGGTTAAATAATGATGATAAAAATAGTGCAGAGGGATCCAATAAGACACCGATATTGCAGCAGGAAGAAACGGACAGAGGGAGAGAAGATATTTATGCGGGCAATGGGGAAACTGGCGGATCGCAGGGATCAAAACGTACTATAATCAAGAAAAGAACCAGTGAACCGGAAAGAGAATTGTCGCAACAGGACGAATATCTTGATGAAGCAATGGATAATGTAGCGGATGATGGATATGTATATCAGAGACGGATAAATAATAATGATCGTATTGCGGAATAAAAATGTGTCTCAATTTGGGACACAGATTAAAATTGCCGGAGGCATTGTACTGCCTATCGTACTAAGGATTCTTGGAATCGTAGTTACGGTTTTGGTCACATATATCGGACACACAAAAAAGTAACCACCCAGGCTAAGGATGCGGTTACTTTTTATAAGAAACTAAACTTTGAGCTGACCGTCTATCGGCAGCACCTTTTTTATGCCCTGATTATAGTGGATTTCTTAGTGAAAGTCAAATTTATGAACATCTGAAATTGTAGTATATATTAATTGTTTCTAAAAAAACAATAAAAGAATACCGTAAGTAAAAATATTGCTTTATAATAAAAAGTATATAAATATTAAAAGTATAGTAATCTAAAATTGTTTTAATAGAAAATATATTATAATAAAAGTTATATTTATAAAAAACAAGCGAAATGAGGTTGCTATGAACATAGATTACATAAATGAGATATTATTTTTAAAAATGTTTTTAAGTTTTAATGGATTATTTTTGTTAATACATGATGAGGATTATAAATTTATCGGAATGCCAATATGTACTGTATTAATATTTGTTACTGATTTTTTACTTTGGGCAAACACACAAGATTTATTTATTATTACATTAATT
>CAMWHY010000063.1 GCA_947174185.1 uncultured Lachnospiraceae bacterium
AATGCGAATTATATTGCCTTCATTTTGTCTATTCCGGGAATTTTACAGGACTGGTCTATCGTGGTCAGTTTGACAATATTCGTGCCATGATGGGAATTAATAGCAGCGATTTTTGTTGGAAACTGCTGCCGGGTGAGGCGTTTACCGCACCGGAAGTGATTCTTACCTATTCTGCCCATGGTCTTGGGGATATGACAAGATGTTACCATGATCTGTACCGGAAGCATCTGATCAGAAGCAGCTACAAGGATCGGAAACGTCCCATCCTGATCAACAATTGGGAAGCGACATATTTTGATTTTACAACGGAGAAGCTGCTTGCCATTGCAAAGGAGGCGTCCAAGAATGGAATAGAGATGCTTGTGATGGATGACGGGTGGTTTGGCAACCGTTATGACGATAATCGTGCATTGGGCGACTGGTTTGTCAATGAAGAAAAATTAAAGGGCGGTCTTCCGTATCTTGTGTCAGAAGTCAATAAGCTGGGTATGAAATTTGGCATTTGGTTTGAACCGGAGATGATCTCGCCGGATTCTGATCTGTACCGTGCACATCCTGACTGGGCGATTGCCGTTCCCGGAAGGGAGGCAGGGCTGTGCCGCTGCCAATATGTCTTAGATCTCACCAGAAAAGAAATCGTTGAATATGTGTGGGAACGATTGTGCAGCATTTTGGAGAGTGCAAATATTGAATATGTGAAATGGGACATGAACCGGCAGCTTGCTGATCTTGGAAGCATCGATCTTCCGGCAGACCGGATGGGTGAGCTGTGCCATCGTTATGTACTGGCTGTCTATGAATTGCAGGAGCGTCTTGTGAATAAGTTTCCAAATTTGTTGTTGGAGAACTGTTCTGGCGGCGGTGCAAGATTTGATCCGGGTATGCTGTATTACAGCCCGCAGATATGGTGCTCTGATGACACGGATGCCATAGAACGGCTGATGATCCAGGAGGGGACAGCGTTGATCTATCCGCTTTCCTGTATGGGTGCACATGTCAGTGACTGCCCGAATCATGCGGTGGGCAGGACGACGCCCTTTGAGACGAGAGGCTATGTAGCGCTTACAGGAACCTTTGGTTATGAACTGGATATCACTAAGATACCGGACGAAGACCGGAACATGATTCCGGGGCAGGTGAAGATGTATCATAAGTTCCATATGCTGATCAGCCAGGGGGATTATTACCGGATCGCTTCCTATGGGGACAATCACCTGTGGGACTGTTATATGATGGTAAATAAGGAAAAAACGGAAGCGCTGCTGATCTATATTCAGGTGCTGCGACAGCCAAACTGCCATTCCAGGATTTTTTCCTGTAAAGGTCTGTCGCCAGATAAAAAGTATGATATCTTCCGCTATGATATGGAGAGTGGAGAGGATGTGCCGTTTAGTAAGACTGCTTTATATGGGGAAACGCTGATGAATGCGGGAATTCGTATTGAAAACCTATGGGGCGATTATAAAGGGATGCTGTTGCATTTTATAGAGCATTAAGATATAATACTGGTCTGAGTCGCTGAAAAAGGACGGCAGACTGTTACATTTGGAAAGGAGCAGACGCATATGCTTTTGGAAATCAAAAATGAACTGACAGAACATATTATACCTTTTTGGAAAAATCTCAGGGATGATGAACACGGCGGTTATTACGGATATCTTGGCTATGATCTGAGATTAGATCAAAAGGCGGACAAGGGTTGTATCTTAAATAACCGTATCACATGGTTTTTTTCCAATGCATATACCCTGTTAAAGGATCCGTCGTTGTTAGACGAGGCAAAGCATGGGTATGAGTTCTTAAGAGACTATTGTATTGACCGTGTGAACGGCGGCGTCTTCTGGTCAATGACATATGACGGCAAGCCCTCTGACAGCACTAAGCATACGTACAATCAGGCATTCTGTATCTATGCGCTTGCTTCTTATTATGAGGCGAGTGGAGATCGGGAAGCGCTGCAGCTTGCATATCAGCTTTTTGATATTATTGAAGAGAAATGTATGGATGATCTGGGATATATGGAGGCCTTTAATGAGCGGTTTGAAGTGGCGGATAACGACAAACTGTCCGAGAACGGCGTGATGGCGGATAAGACCATGAATACGCTTCTGCATGTGTTCGAAGCATATACGGAGTTATATCGTGTGGATCATCAGGAGAAAGTAAAAAAGAGACTGATGTGGATCATGGATGTATTTGCAGAGCATATGTACAATCCGGAATTGCACAGACAGGAAGTCTTTTTTGACAGGGAGTATCATTCATTGATCGATCTTCATTCTTACGGTCATGATATCGAGACCGCCTGGCTGATCGACCGGGGTGTAGAAGTGATCAATGAAGCGGCATATACGGAGAAGATGACACCGATCACAAAGGATTTGACGCAGAATGTCTACAAGACGGCATTTAACGGACATTCCCTTGCGAATGAATGCGAGCGGGGCAAGGTCGATACTACAAGGATCTGGTGGGTACAGGCAGAGACAGTGGTAGGATTTTTAAATGGGTATCAGAAAGATCCGTCAAAAAAGGAATATCTTGAGGCTGCCGAGAAAACATGGGATTTTATCAGAAATCATCAGATCGACAGGCGTCCCGGCAGCGAATGGTTTTATGCAGTAACAGAGAATGGCGCTCCGGATGAGAAGAGACCAATCGTAGAGGCATGGAAGTGTCCGTATCATAATGGTCGGATGTGTATGGAAGTGATCAAACGCATAGGATAAATATAAATTTTTGCAGGGCAGTGCGAAGGATTTAGGAGCTTGCATAGGGCGAAGCCTGCGAGCGGGATGGAGCAGCTCTGGACATATTTAGATAGTTTACCATGTGTTAAAAATGAGGAGGAATACATTATGAGAAAAAGGGTATGGTTAATGGGTATCATGGCATGTCTGTGCGTAGGACTTACAGCATGCGGAAATCCGTTAAAGAAGCTGCCAGAAGCAACAGGGGAAAACATTTACGATGTGGACGAGGACACTACGGGAAATGATTTTGCGGATGATCTTCTTGATGATTTGATGGATGAAGGAGAGATTCCTGGAGATGTGATATCATTTGTCATTAATGACAGGGATGATAATGAGGAGTCCAAAGAACGTACCGAACTGAAAGTCGAATTGACAACAGAGACAGATACTTTGAAGTATGTTTATTATTATGTTGTAGACTGCAAATATTCAGATGGAAAATGGATAATGAAAGATTTTTCCATGGATGAAGATGAAGATTCGGTGGTTACGCCGTTGGCAGAAGTGACGCAGGATCAGGTGAAGGATATTTTGATTAATAGGGTATCTTATTATGATTATACGCCGGATGACTGGTTTGACAGTACTTATGCCGAATTTAGCGAGGACGGTATTGTAGAGATCAAGATCAACAGTCAGAATATAGAGCCCGCAGTGATTGGTACGGGTTCAAATCCGGTTGGTGATTTGAAGATCACGGTTGTGTGGACCAATGGATTCTGTAATTATACGGGAGATTTTGATCTTGCCTGTACCTATAACCTTAATAGCGAAAGCGCAGAGTGGAATTATAAATCTATTGAACATTCCTCGGATTATACGCAGGAAATGACGGAGGAGACAGCGGCGGCGCTTTCGGATGAACAGATGACAGCCGATCTTGCTGGCTATCCGTTGATAACGGACAGTTACAATTTTAATACCGGACTGGTGCTGACAGAAGATACAATGGAGTCCATTACCTTTGAAGACATTGTATGGGATGATACAAGCTGTACCAGAAAGGCGAATATCATTCTGGCTGACCAGAGTATCTTTAAGATTCATGTGATTGCAAACTATACATACTCTTATAATGGTTCCGAATGGAATCTGAACAGCATTAAATATTCGCCGGGATATTATGATGGTATGAATGACTGCTGGGCGTCTGACAATGATCTTGTTGGCAATTACTCAGGCGTTGTCAGGAACTATGACGGAACGCAGTATGCGACGGTATATTACAGTATCCTTACGGTGAATGCGGATGGTTCTTTGAGCGGTGTATTAAAGCTGGTGCCGAATGGAAAAGATCCTGCCTCTGTGGCGGCGGTAGATTTTACCGGCTCTTATAATGAGAAAAGTATGTTCGTTGATGTTACTTTTGTGCAACAGCGTATTCAATATGGCGCAACGTCTTGGGATTGGACTTATATTAGTCGTGGGTATCTCAGATATAATGTGGAAACAAATACGCTGGTGTGCGATAATTATAATTGCAGGTATATCTTAGAAAAAGAAGGTGCAGAAGAGGCATCGGAAGAAGTTATACCGGAGGAAGATACTGAAGAAACGTCGGACGAAGGCGCAGATGAATAATATGGGAAGAAAAAGTCCGGATGTGGCATGAAAGTTAACGCGATATGATAAGTATATTGCAGGAGGCAGGGGTTATAATGAAAAATGCAACAATGAGCGACATTGCTAAAGAGCTTGGCGTAAGTACGGTGACGGTCTCTAAAGCATTGGGAGATAAAGAGGGCGTCAGTGATTCCGTACGTGAGAAAATCAAAAAGAAAGCGGAGGAAATGGGCTACCGCTATCATTCTCTTGCCGGCGGTATGAAGGAAGGCAGGAGCGGTAATGTGGGCGTGCTTGTTTCGGAAGGATTTTATCAGGACAATGCTTTTTATGCCGGACTTTATAAACGAAATATGATTGATCTGAAACGTTACGGTTATTCCTGTATTTTGGAAATATTATCCAAATTGGACGAA
The DNA here is from genome assembly GCA_947174185.1 of uncultured Lachnospiraceae bacterium. Taxonomy (GTDB): domain Bacteria; phylum Bacillota; class Clostridia; order Lachnospirales; family Lachnospiraceae; genus NK4A136. The sequence continues at coordinate 4,736 of CAMWHY010000063.1, forward strand.
CGGGAAGGCATCTTGCCGAATATGATTAAAAATAACAAGATCGATGCGCTGATTATCCTTGGACAGCTTAAGCGCAGTTATATTACAAAGATACGGGAGATTGATATCCCCTTTATCTTTCAGGATTTTTATGATGAGGAATATAATGTGGATTCTGTTGTCAGCGACAATGTCTATGGCGCTTATCAGCTGACCAATTATCTGATTGAGAGAGGGCACAGAAAGATTGCATTTGTCGGCAATATCTATGCCACCAGCAGTATCATGGACCGTTATCTGGGATATTACAGGGCATTGCTTCAGAACAGGATAGAGATCAGAAGAGATTGGATCATACCTGACCGTGATGAGACGAGGGGAACATACACGACGCTGGAACTGCCGGAGGAGATGCCGGAGGCATTCTTCTGTAACTGTGATGAGGTAGCCTATTCCCTGGTCAGCCAGTTAAAGAATGCGGGCATCCGTGTGCCGGAGGATGTCTCCGTGATTGGATTTGACGATTCTAACTATGCGTCTTTCTGTAATCCCAGGCTGACGACTTATCGTGTCGGCATTGAAGCGATGAGCGAGACGGCGGTTGATGCTGCGCTCAAGAAGATCAAGGACAGGGATTTTTGTATTGGCAGGAGGGTTATCGGCGGCGATATTGTGATCAGAGAGTCAGTGAAGTAGGATTAATATTTGATATTAGCCACCTTATGGTGGCTTTTTTGCTTTTTCTTGTGATTTCACTATGGAAACTTTATAATAAAGAGAATAGATAGATGGGAGGAAAGCTGTTTTATCATGAAAGAAATTTTAGATTTTCTTGAACTGGATAGAGCACAGATGGAGGATGCTTTTTTAAAAAATGATTTTATTGGCAGGACGACGTCCTCTTATTTTGCAGTGATTGACAAGACGGTCACGGACAGGCTGCAGGTCACGGAAATTCTGGAAGAAACAGAGCTGCTGTCGGAATATCAGGCAGTGCTGTTTGGCGAAAGCATCGGGGAAGGCGGAAGCATGGACGTGGCGGCAGTTATGCGTCATCCACAGATGAGGGTCTATGCGCTGGTGGTAAAGAAAAGTCTTTTAGAATGGACCGGTTCCTTCCATGAGATGCTGCAGGAATTTAATACGTATGAATTCTTATGCAGGGTCGCTGCCGAGACAGCGGTATATGGAATTCCGTGTGTGGAGGACGCTGCCGAAGAGTTTGGCGACGATATCATGCGGGAAGAAAAAGCTTCTGTAGCCCGGACGTTTGCCTATATTGCCAGGCTTCATATGGTAAGGTTGCAGGCGGAAGGCATCTTGGATAAAGTATTTTCACGACTGATTGATTATATGGTGGAGCTTGACTGCAGTCAGGAGTTTAGTGATGTGATGGGAGTGATGCTTGACTCCTTTGTGGAATTTGAAAAATTGGCACGGAATACTGCGCCTTATCTGATCTTTGTGGGAGATACTACCTGTTACAGTGTGCCGAAAAGATTTGCAGCGGCGCTTTCTGATGCGCTGGCGGATCTGGGACAGGCTGTAATCACCACGGACGGCAGACATGGAGAGTGGCAAACCGGAGAAGACTCTAATATTGCAATACCTCCGATACTAAAGGGAGTGGTTGGATGGCAGATGAAGATTTTAGAAAGAGATATTTTTCGGAGAATGGCATGTCCGAAATATCAGTTCTGGTTTGATAACCCAATTTATTTTAACGATATGTTTAACGATCTTCCAAAGGAGTATTATATCCTTTCTCAGGATGTGGATTATGCGGACTATATTAAAAGGTATTATGGGACAAAGAATGCAATACAGTTTCCGCCGGCAGGGGAAGATGCCGGGTATGCCGGGAATCAGGACCGTCCCTTAGACGTGGTATTTATCGGCAGTTATCGCAATCAGTGGGATGTGGAGGGATTTACGGATGAGGAACGGAAGTTTTTTGAGTATATGAAATGTCATCCGGACGTAAATTTTGAAGAAGGCTATCGGCAGTATTTAGAAGCTCGTACGAATATCGGCGTATCTTACGATAACGATCAGATACAGAACGGTCTGGAATCTGTGAAAAATGCCTGCCGTGCAGTAACGTCCTATTATCGCGATGCCGTTATCGAGACGCTGATCGCGGCGGGAATCAATGTACATGTCTATGGAGACACCTGGCAGAATTTTCATTCGGAGCATGAAGCGTTTCTCTCTCGTCATCCCGAGGTATCAGTGGAGGAATCCTTAGAGGTATTTGGTCATGCAAAGATCGGTCTGAATATTATGACCTGGCATAAAGCGGGCATGACGGAGCGCATTGCCAATATCATGCTGTCCGGCGCAGTATGCCTTTCGGATGAATCCAGCTATCTGAGAGAGCATTATACAGATGGAAAAGAGATGCTTTTATTCAGGCTTTCAGAGCTTTCCACCTTGCCGCAGAAGGTTCTTGGACTGTTGCGTGAGGAAGACCTTCGCCGACAGATGGCGGAAAAAGCCTATGAGCGTGCAAGGAAAGAGCATACGTGGAGAAAACGTGCAATGGAATTTCTTGCTTTAAAATAATTGAGTTTTATGTAAATTGTCATACTGTACAAATTCAAGTATTTCTGATTGGTTTAAATTTACAAAATTTACAGGAAAAATATTTTTTATTTGACAGTAATTTGTTAAAAAACTATAATTTAATTAAAGGTTACCGATAACCTAAAAAAGTAAAACTCGGATAAATTATCTTTGTTTAAGGAGGAATTCCCCATGTCAAACGTCAATTTTGTGAATGTTTCATCATTACCCAATATCCCTTGGCAGGAGAAGCCGGAGGGGATTAAGGGCGCTCCTGTATGGAGATATACGGAGAATCCCATTATCGATAGAAATCCTGTAGAAGGAGTCGCACGGATTTTTAACAGTGCGGTGATGCCATATGAGGATGGCTTTATCGGTGTGTTCCGTGGTGAACAGACGAACGGCATCCCTTACATATATCTTGGAAGAAGCAAGGATGCGATTCACTGGGAGTTTGATAAGGAGAAGATTCCTTTTGAGGATGAGGACGGTAATCCCTTTATGCCGGTTTATGCTTACGATCCCCGTCTGGTAAAGGTGGAGGATACCTACTATATCATCTGGTGCGGCGACTTTTACGGTGCAGCCATCGGCATGGCAAAAACGACTGATTTTAAGAAATTTGTCCGTATAGAGAATCCATTTTTACCGTTTAACCGCAATGCCGTACTGTTTCCCAGAAAAATAAACGGCAACTTTGTGCTGTTTTCCAGACCTTCCGACAGCGGGCACACTCCTTTTGGCGATATATTTATTTCGGAAAGCCCGGATCTAGTGTATTGGGGCAAGCATCGTCATGTGATGAGCCGCGGTAATGAGTGGTGGGAGTCTGTAAAGATCGGCGGCGGCGCGGCTCCGATCGAGACAAGCGAAGGCTGGCTGTTATTCTATCATGGCGTCAGCGGAACCTGTAACGGATTTGTATATTCTATCGGTGGCGCGATTCTGGATATTGACAATCCTTCTATCGTTAAATACCGTTGCACCAACTTCCTTTTAACGCCGGAGCAGTGGTATGAGGAAAGAGGCTTTGTGCCTAACGTATGCTTCCCCTGCGCTACGCTTCAGGACAATGATACGGGAAGGATCGCGATCTACTATGGTGCGGCTGACAGCTATGTAGGACTGGCGTTTACGAAGCTGGATGAGATCGTAGATTATATTAAATCCAATAGTGTGCTGAGCGATTCGGATACGGAGATTGGACGCAGATAAATCGGGAATGGCGCGTCTTTGCGTGCTTTGATGTCGGTATTGACGGACAACTAAGAAAATGAAAGGAAAGCATTTCTATGATACATCCTGGTTATTATGAGGAACTTGATAAATATGAGAAACTGATTGCCCGTAAGAATGAGGTCGATGAGGCTTATTACAATGGAATCTATCATAGATATAAATATCCGGTTCTTACGGACCGTCATATCCCGCCGATGTGGAAATATGATCTGAATCAGGAAACGAACCCGTTCTTTATGGAGCGTCTTGGCGTAAATGCCGTATTTAATTCCGGCGCGATCGAACTGGATGGCAGGTTCTATCTGGTGGCTCGTGTGGAGGGCAATGATCGTAAATCTTTTTTTGCCGTAGCAGAAAGCGATAATGGCATTGATGGTTTCCGTTTCTGGGACTATCCGATTCTTTTGGATGATACCTGTCCAGAGGAAACAAATGTTTATGATATGCGTCTGACGAAGCATGAGGATGGCTATATTTATGGGGTGTTCTGTTCCGAAAGTAAGGATCACAGCGTGAACGACCTGTCGGCGGCAGTTGCGGCAGCAGGTATTGTGAGAACCAAGGATTTAAAGACTTGGGAACGTCTGGACAATCTGAAGACGCTGCATTCGCCCCAGCAGAGAAATGTAGTGCTTCATCCGGAATTTGTCCAAGGAAAGTATGCTTTCTATACAAGGCCAATGGATGATTTTATTGATACAGGAAGCGGTGGCGGTATCGGGTTTGGACTTTGTGATGATATCGAGCATGCGGTGATCGACGAGGAGATTATTACCAGCAAAAGAAAATATCATACGATTACGGAGAGCAAGAACGGAGCCGGTGCAGTTCCAATCAAAACAGAAAAGGGCTGGCTTCATATTGCCCATGGCGTCAGGAATACGGCAGCAGGGCTTCGATATGTTTTGTATGCATTTGCAACGGCGCTGGATGATCCCACGAGAGTTATTGCAGAGCCGGGCGGAATGTTAATGGGACCGCAGGGCATTGAGCGTGTTGGTGATGTTTCTAATGTGGTATTTACCAATGGCGCGATTGCACGGGAAAATGGTGAAGTCTATATTTACTACGCGTCTTCGGATACCAGACTTCATGTCGCAACGACGACCATTGACCGGCTTCTGGATTATGTGTTCCATACGCCGGAGGATCCTCTGCGGAGCGTGGAATGCGTGGCACAGAGGTCAAAGCTGATCGAAGCGAATTTGAAGCTTTTACAGCAGTAGCTATCGCCCGTAGCATACGATATGTTAAAATCTGACCATCTTATTTTGTGCAATTTGTGTTGTGAATAATGTATAGTATAACTTGCTAAAGAAGGAAATATATAGTAATATTTTTTACAGAAAGAATTACTTGTGTTTTTTTGTTGTTAATTATAGACAGGTAGCCACACTAAACGGTTGGTGAACTACAGCAATAATAACATCTGTGCATAGGGATGGATTAGGAGTTGTGCATGTCAGATCATAAAAGGGTGTTGATAAAGGGGATAGGGCTGATGCTATGTGTGACGGCGCTGAGCGCATGTACGTTGACGGACGGGATGTCGGGTACATCTGACGAGAAGACGGAAGCAGCAGTGTATTCCTGGGAGGAAGCGGATATCTATGAAGCAGAGGATGGCGTGCTGCTGGGCGGCGCATTGATAGAGAGCAGTACACAAGGTTATAAGGGAACAGGTTATGTGGCTGGTCTTGCAAATGAAGGCGACGGCATCAGCTTGACGATTACGGTGGCAGAGACGGGATTTTACGACCTGAACTTTATCAGTGCAAGTCAGGGTGGAGATTATAAAGAAAACTATGTGTTGATCGATGGTGAAAGTGCAGGGACGGTCAGTGTACAGTCAGGAACATTTACAGATTCCATCCTGCAGCGTGTGTATATGGAAAGCGGTACGCATGAGGTCAGAATGACCAAGTACTGGGGATGGATTATGTTGGATAGGGTGTTGGTAAAGCAATCTGATGAGCTGGCTGCCGATCTGTATCAGGTATCGCCAAAGCTTGTGAATCCTAACGCCACAGAGAATGCACAGCGGCTGTTCAGTTATATGTGCGATATCTATGGGACGCAGATTCTTTCAGGGCAGTATTGTGATGATGGTATGTATGGTTTAGAGAATGCCGCCATCTGGAAGGCGACCGGTGGTGAATATCCGGCAGTGCTGGGGCTTGACTTTATCGAGGCGTCTCCTTCCCGCGTTGCTTATGGGTCACAGAATTATGCTACGCAGTATGCCATTGACTACTGGAATGAGGGAGGAATCGTTACTTTCTGCTGGCATTGGAATGCGCCGGAGAAGTATATTACCGGTCAGTGGTACAGCGCCTTTTATACGGACCATACCAATATCGACCTTGCAAAGATTATGAATGGAGAAGACCAGGAAGGCTACAACCTTCTGATGAGAGATATCGATGCGATCGCAAAAGAACTACAAATATTGCAGGATGCAGGCGTGCCGGTGCTTTGGAGACCGCTGCATGAGGCGTCTGGCGGATGGTTCTGGTGGGGAGCGTCGGGACCGGAGGCTTATAAGGAACTTTATATTTTATTGTATGATAAGCTGACCAATGAATATGGTCTGAATAATCTGATCTGGGTCTGGAACGGTCAGGATGCAGAATGGTATCCGGGGGATGAATATGTGGATATCATAGGCGAGGATATCTATCCGGGCGAACGCGTATATACCTCTCAGGCAGATACCTTTTTTAAAGCGGTGGACTATACCGGGATCAATAAGATGATTGTAATGTCGGAAAACGGATGTCTTTTTGATCCGGCGCTTGCAGAGCGTGATGGTGCTATGTGGGGGTTTTTCTGCACATGGCAGGGCGAGTTTGTTTTAAAGAACGATGCGTTAAACGATCTTTCTGAGCGATATACGGAAGAGAGTATGGTGCGGCAGGTCTATGGGGATGAAAGAGTGATTACCAGATCGGAGCTGCCGGATCTGTTGAATTATCCGATACGAACGAATTAGATTGAAAAATCAAAGATTTTTCAATCGCAAATTTGTGCCTACGGCCCAAAGTTTGCGGGTTATGGAAAGGCATGGTGGATTATATGGGAGAATTTTTCTCATCAGAGGGACCGTTGATTGGATTATTGCAAAAAATAGGTACGTTGATTGTTTTAAGCGTATTGTTTATCCTATGCAGTCTGCCGGTGGTTACCATCGGTGCGGCAGCTTCCGCCCTGTATTACGCGGTAGCGAAATCTGTCCGTAGGGAACGGGGTTATCCTACAAAAGAATTTTTCCGGGCATTTAAGAGAAATCTCAAAAATGGTACAGTCTTGACAGTTATTTTTGGCGGATTTGCAGCATTGATATTATATAACAGGGAAGTGCTTTGGCAGGCGTCTGCCGGAGAGCGGGAAATGCTCTCGGAGATCATGATGGGCAGTCCGGATGGAGGGGCGCTGACATTGTACGTCATCTATGATGGAATACTGATTTTTCTGGTTATGCTGGCGGTATATCTGTTTCCGGTATTATCCCGGTTTGCGATGAAGCTTTCAGATATTGTAAAACTTTCCTTTGTGATGTCGTTGCGCTATTTCTATTTTACAATATTGCTGGTGGCAGGAATCAGTATATTGCTTTATCTTCAGTGGAAAGTGCTGCCGATACCGACGATACTGCTGCTGCCTGGTGGATGGACTTATCTTTCTTCCTATCTGCTGGAAAAGGCAATGAAAAAATATATACCTGCTCCCAAGGAGGGAGAGGATGCATGGTATCTGGAATGAGTATAGGGAGAAGCTTGCGAAAGGAGTGCAGATAAATGGTAAGAAAGCATCTGAATAGGGGATTCTACAGGAAGGTGGTTTCGATAGCATTGTGTGTGACGATGCTGTCAGGGATGTTCTTTTATCATGATATGGACGTCAATGCCAAAACAGATCTTACATTGGACGATTACCGTGAAGAGGCCGGTACCTATTCCGTAACCGGAGATGTCCCCGGTTATACAGAGTATATGAATACATACGAACAGGTCTTTCCGGAGGATGTGATCGAGATTGACGCCGTTGATTTCTGTCGCTATGAGGATCGTGACGGTACAGCAAAGCCAGACGTTTATTCAGATTATGAAGGCATGGAAGGCGATAGTGTTTTAACAACGGAATCTGCTTTGATCGAATATGATTTTGAAGTTGCAACCAGCGGTTATTATGACCTCTCTTTGTTGTACTATCCTGTGGAAGGAAAAAGTTCTGAGATTCAGCGTTCTTTTTTCATTGACGGCGAGCTGCCTTATGGGGAACTCTCCCTAATCGAATTCTCCCGTGTCTGGACCACAAGCGTTTATGATTATTATGTCAATGCGGATGATATTGAGGTTGCCCGCTGGCCGAAGGATAATCAGGGCAATGATCTGAAGCCGACGGCGATTGAAGTCCCGGAATGGATAGAAAGCTATCTGTTTGACAGCAACGGATATATTACAGATGAACTCAAAGTCTATCTGGAAGCAGGGTCCCACACCTTATCGATCATGTCTTTAAGGGAGCCAATGCTTATCAGAAAAATCATTTTCAACAATTCTGAAGACCCGGAATCATACGCTGTTGTAAAAGCGAACTGGGATGCTATGGGTGCGGTGCAGACCACCGACCAGAATATCCGGATCGAAGCGGAGAATGCGGTAAAAACTTCTTCCCAGATGTTATATCCCAAACAGGACCAGTCTTCCCCTGCAGTTTACCCATCCAGTGCAAGAGAGCTGTTGAATAACAGTATCGGAGGTACGAACTGGCAGAATGCAGGACAGTGGATCGAGTGGGAATTTGAGGTTCCGGAAACAGGATATTATAATATCAGCATGTATGATAAACAGAATTTTGTCCGTGGTATCTATGTTTCAAGGAAGATCATGATCGATGGAGAGATTCCTTTTGCAGAGATGAGTGATTACGGATTTAAGTATGCCCAGAACTGGCGTCTGGATGTATTGTCTGACGATGAAGGTACGCCGTATCAGTTTTATCTGGAGAAAGGAACCCATACGCTGCGTATGGAGGTGGTACTGGGGGATTTCTCGGAAATCATCAGTACGGTACAGGATTCCGTACAGGATCTGAATGCCATTTACCGGAAGGTCATTCGTATTATCGGCGTATCTCCTGATAAATACCGGGATTATCAGATTGCTGCTTCGCTGCCAGAATTGCAGGGAGAACTGGAGGAAGTCCGGGCAAAATTGGACAGCGCCATTGTGGAGCTGCAGGCGATTGCAGGCAGCAATACAGATAAGACGACTGTCCTGATCACCATGAGGGACCAGCTGGATGAGCTGATCTATGATCAGGAACGTTTTACGGAAGTTATTACATCCTATAAGATCAATGTACGTGCCTGTGGTAACTGGATTACACAGGTTGTTGGTCAACCGCTGCAGGTTGACAGGATCTATGTCTATTCCGACAGCTCTGAACTGAAGGTTGCAGGTGCATCCTGGTTCAGCAGGCTGATTTATGAGCTCAAAAGACTGTTTTATTCTTTTATCATTGATTATAACCAGATCGGTAATATTGCAGATAGCAATACGGAAGGCACTACAATTACACTCTGGGTTGGTACCGGACGGGATCAGGCGAACGTCATTAAAAATCTAATTGATGAATCCTTTACAAGTACAACAAACATTAACGTGAATGTCCAGCTGGTGGATATGAGTACGCTTCTTAAGGCGTCGCTGGCAGGGGAAGGTCCTGATGTGGCGCTTCAGGTGGGGCCTACGCAGGTGGCTACGGCTGTTTCTGCGGGGGCAGGAGCGAGCAATGCCTCTATGGTAAGCGCCTCCAATGATACCCCGGTCAATTACGGTATCCGTAACGCGGTGCTGGATCTGACACAGTTTGAGGATTATGATGAGGTGGTTTCAAGATTCTCGGAAAGTTCACTTGTTCCGTTTACCTACAATGGCGCGACCTATGCTTTGCCGGATACGCAGACGTTCTTGATGATGTTTTACCGTAAAGATATTTTACAGGAGATCGGTCTGGAGGTGCCCAGAACATGGGACGATGTTAAAGTTGCCATGACAGTCCTGTCTAAGAACCAGATGGAATTTGGTATGCTGCCGGGAGAACAGGTATTTGCCATGCTGTTGTTCCAAAATGGCGGAACCTACTATTCTCATGAGGGAATGGCATCTGCGTTAGACGAAGATGTTGCTGTCAATACATTTAAAGAATATTGCGAGTTCTATACAGATTACAAACTGGATAAAGAGACCAGTGTGGAGGAACGTTTCCGTACAGGAGAATGTCCGATTATCATCGCGGACTATACCGTGTTCAATAATCTTGCAGTATCGGCTCCGGATATTGAGGGACTTTGGGATTTTACCGTGGTGCCGGGCATCATGCAGGAAGATGGTACGATCAACCATACCACCGGAAGTATCGGCGTTGCTGATATGATCATGGCGGATACGGAATATCCGGAAGAAAGCTGGGAGTTTTTAAAGTGGTGGACGTCAGCGGAAACCCAGACACTGTACGGACGGGAGATGGAAAGTCTGATGGGCGCTGCGGGACGTGTGGCAACAGCCAACATTGAGGCATTAGGTAATTTATCATGGCAGGTAGATGCCTACGAGGCGCTGATGGAACAGTTTGAACAGGTTCAGGGCATTCCCCAGGTTCCGGGCGGATATTATACATGGCGAAATGTGAACAATGCATTTTACTCCGTTACGACAGATACCAATACGGCGACGCCAAGAGAAGCGTTGATGGAAAAAGTAGAGTATATCAATGCTGAGATTGATTATAAACGGGAAGAACTTGGTCTTCCGATTCTGGAAGATTGAGAAAGGAGGGAATGGATTTGGCAGAGAAAACGCAGGAGTTAGATGATGTGAAGGCTGGCGGCAATAAAAAGGCAGCTGATATCATGATAGAGAAGCCGGAAACAGAAGAGAATGCTGTCTCAGAAGAAGCTCTGGCAGTTGCAAAGAAGCAGGCTACGCTTTCTTATCAGATCCGTCGTGCGAGATGGTCTTACGGTATGATGTCGCCGTATTTTATCCTGTTTTTCTTTTTTACGGTATTGCCGGTGGCGATGTCCATAGTGCTCAGCTTCACCTATTTTAACATGCTGGAATTGCCTGAATGGGTGGGATGGAAAAACTATGTCAAACTGTTTTTGGATGACGACGTGTTTTTGATTTCCTTGAAAAATACCTTGTTATTTGCTGTTGTTACCGGACCGGTCAGCTATTTCCTGTGTCTGTTGTTTGCGTGGATCATCAATGAATTTAAAGGATGGCTCCGTTCCTTCCTGACATTGATCTTTTATGCTCCTTCGATCTGCGGTAATGCTTATCTGGTTTGGAGTCTGATCCTGACTGGTGACAGATACGGATATCTGAATGGTCTGTTATTAAAATACGATATTATTAACGAGGCGATTTTATGGATGAAGACGGCAAAATGGATCATGCCGTGTTTGATCGTCGTACAGCTCTGGCTGTCACTTGGTACCGGTTTTCTTTCCTTTATCGCAGGTCTTCAGACGATTGATAAGAGTCTGTATGAAGCTGCCGCGCTGGACGGTGTCAAGAACCGTTGGCAGGAGTTATGGTATGTGACGCTTCCGGCGATGAAACCGCAGCTGATGTTTGGTGCGGTTATGCAGATCACACAGTCCTTTGCTGTTGCAGATATCTCCGTGCAGCTGGCGGGTAATCCTTCCGTCAATTATGCCGGTGCAACCGTTGTAACACACCTTTTGGATTATGGCAACACGCGATTTGAGATGGGTTATGCATCCGCGGTTGCAACGGTTCTGTTCCTTTTGATGGTTGGCACGAATAAGCTGGTACAGAGAATTTTAAGGAGGGTGGGCGAATAATGTCTAAGCAAGCAAAATCTGTTGACGCAAAACCGTCTGTAGGTGGGGGGGTGTCTGCACCTGCTAAGATTAAGTTCAGACGGCGTAGACGCGAGAAACAGTTAAACCGTTCTATGGCGGGTAATACATTATTATTTGCGCTGATGATTTTTTGCGGAATATTTATGGCGCTGCCGTTGGTCATGATCATCAACAACTGCCTGAAGCCGTTGGATGAGTTGTTCCAATATCCGCCAAAACTTTTCGTAAGAAATCCGACCTTTGAAAACTTTACGGACCTTTTTGTTTTGATGAATGATACCTGGGTTCCGTTTTCCAGATACATATTAAATACGATCATTATTACAG
>CAMWHY010000064.1 GCA_947174185.1 uncultured Lachnospiraceae bacterium
TCTCTTTGAAATTTTCAGGGTCGCATTACTGTTTATTTGTCAAGGTGCTTGATTGCAGCTCATTCCGCTGCACACTGTCTTTCGACTGTGTTGTCGTTTATTGACGCAACATTAGTATGTTATCACAACAAACTACATCTGTCAACAACTTTTTTTGGTTTTCATGATATCTTTTTCATGGAGGTTTTTTATGGAATGATTTTCATAAAACTTCTAACATGAATTCATGAAATCCTACCGCTGATCATAAAGAACATCATCATAATAAATATTAGATAAATGCTACAATCTATCTATCATTGCGGTGGAATTTCATATTAACATTAGTGATTTCGAATGTCAACTCATTTTTACGAATTTTTTCATCAAATTTTACTTTTTGCGGAATGCTTTAAAATATCGACAATTTACTAATCATGATTCATTATTTTCAGACTTTGGCCTGATCAAAAAAAGAATCCGGACTGTTCCGTCCGGATCCCACTGCCAAGCGGAGAAGGAGGGATTTGAACCCTCGCGCCGGTCACCCGACCTACACCCTTAGCAGGGGCGCCTCTTCGGCCTCTTGAGTACTTCTCCATATCCGATAAAAACAAGGTCCGCTAATATTTTATCGGGTTATAATACGTCTTATTTCTACTATGACGCAACATTCATTATACTAAACTACTTTTTCTTTGTCAAGACATACTACAACTGCTTTTTAGAAAGCGTCGTCTCATAAAGATTAGATCCTTCAGAATCAATCACAACAATAGCAGGAAAATTTTTTACTGTCAGTTTACGGATTGCCTCTGTTCCAAGATCGTCATATGCAATCACCTCAGATGCAATAATAGATTTGGACAGCAATGCCCCCGCGCCGCCCACCGCCGCAAAATATACTGCTTTATTGCGCACGATTGCGTCTGTCACCTCCTGAGACCTTTTTCCCTTTCCAATCATCCCCTTTAATCCCATATCTAACAGCTTCGGTGCATATTTGTCCATCCGGCTTGCTGTCGTAGGACCGGCAGAACCAATCGGTCGTCCCTCCCTTGCCGGGGATGGTCCCATATAATATATGATGTTATCGTTCATATCAACCGGCAGTTCCTCTCCCCGTTCCAAAGCTTCCTGCATCCTTTTATGCGCAGCATCCCGCGCTGTATAAATCGTTCCGCTGATATATACATAATCGCCGCTATGAAGCTTTACTGTATCCTTTTCCGAAATCGGCGCGGTAATATATTGATCCATAATTTTGCCCTTCTCCTTATGATATTTCTATTCTATAAATAGTTCTTCTCACACTACCCTTACACAATGCCGATTGACATGGCAGCAGATATTTACCGCCACCGGAAGTCCTGCAATATGTGTCGGGTAAGTATTAATATTGACCGCCAGCGCAGTGGTCGTTCCACCCAGACCACCCGGACCAATGCCGGATGCATTAATATCAGCAAGAAGCTCCTCTTCCAAATCTTTTATATATGGAATCCCTGAACGCTGATCTACTGGTCGTGTCAACGCCTGTTTCGCCAGAATGGCACATTTTTCAAAAGTGCCCCCAATCCCGACACCAACCACCATCGGCGGGCACGCATTCGGGCCGGCATCCTTTACGGCCGTTAAAACTGCATTCTTAATGCCTTCTACACCATCTGCCGGTTTTAACATAAAGATCCGGCTCATATTCTCACTGCCGAATCCTTTCGGAGCCAGAGTCAGTTTGATTTGATCGCCCGGAACGATCTCATAATGTATCACTGCCGGGGTATTATCTCTTGTATTGATTCGTTCGATGGGACAGCCCACAACAGACTTACGAAGAAAACCTTCCTGATATCCCTGCCTTACGCCCTCATTGATCGCCGCTTCAATCCATGCGCCCTCTACATGCACATCCTGTCCAACCTCCGCGAAAATGACCGCCATGCCTGTATCCTGACAGATCGGTATCATATCTTCCCCTGCAATCACAAGATTTTCCTTCAATTGATCCAATATCTGCTTTCCCAAAGGTGATTTTTCTGAAAGAGCTGCGGCTGTCAATGCCGCCTCCATATCCTCTGACAAAAAATGACTGGCCTCGATGCACATCTCCTTCACAATCTTTGTAATCTCATCTGCCGCCACACTTCTCATATGCATACTATCCTTTCCTAATATAAAAAGTGAAGAGACTTATGCCTCTTCACTTATCATATCATATCTAAAATCCCTTATCAACCTGCTATGATTCAATATGTATCCAAACATCATCCGACAACGTTTTAGTTCTTCTCTCTTTCAAAGATGACAACAACCTGTTTTGTTGTTGTAGAGAAACCTGCCATGGAGATTTTACGGTTTGTTGTTTCTCTTGATTCAATAGAGATCACACGCCATCCAGCCGATGCATATCTGTTTAACAACATCTGGAAAGACTCAAATTCCATCAGATTGCTTGGCTTATCCGCATCTGTAAGAATATCCCCCAAAACCTCAACTGCATACTCATAATTTCTTGCAGACAGATGATCCAACTTATCTTTAATCTTCAAAAGAGTATCCATTTCACAGATCTTCATTAACTTATCAAGTTCTTCTTCATCTGCTTCCTGGAAAAGATCCTCTACCATTTCACGTTTCTTTCTGACACGTACTGTATCAGAAAACATAGAACTCTCAATAATATGCTGTTTTGCACGTTCCAAGTTATCAATACGACGGGCAAATCCTCTTTCATCCAGATAATCCAAAGCTACCTTTTGAATATTTTCTTCTGTTTTTTCCAATCCTGTATCTATGATCTCTTCAATCTCATTGACATTACTTGTGGTAATGCAACCGCTTTTTTTGATCATTTCATACATAATTTCATTCAAATTTGCCATAGTAACTTACCTTCCCTCTTTTCATAATTATTAATGTTAAAACCATGCCCTCCTGAAACTTCAAATAGAGATGATGGCAAAAAATCCCCAATACTTCTTTCTACCTACATGAAATAATCTTATCATATGTATTTTCATTTTACAAGTCGGATTTTGGACAGAAAATTTGTGCATTTTACCGACGATTACTTTTTCTAACCTTGTTATCTTTCCCTACTGTACATTCAGGTTATTCTGATCAAACCAAATACCGCGTTCAATCATTCCCTCGCACAAAGCCATCACATCAATCGTATTAAGCAGTTCTTGATCCGGCTGTATATTCTGTACGTCGGCCGATGCAACCCATGACTGCACCAGAATATCCTTACATTCTTCGGTAGCCTGCGCCGCAAGCTGTGTAATCATCTGTTCCTTATATTCTGTATCGTTAGAATTATCCATCCGCACGATCATATAACCCGCATCGGTCATTGTCACTTCAGAAATCTCACCGTCAGAAAGGCTCTCAACCATCCGGCTCAGCTCCTCATCATACAGATCATTTACATAATACTGCTCGCCGGAAAATGCCCCAATCCCGTATTCCACTGCCAGAAGCTCCATGGAAGCAGATGCATCGCCGGAAACTACCCCCTCCACGGCACGTTCTCTAAATTCTTCTGCAAGCAATAGATGTTCCTCCTCCTCTTCCTCCGTCAAAGGAATCGGATTCCCCGTTTCATCCAAGATCAGTTCCCCGTTTGCATCAAAATTCACCCGAACATTCGGGAACAACACATAATACATATGACGAAACTGATATTCCGCATATTGCTCCTCATACCGTTCCATAAATTCCACTTGAAGCTCCCCGGCCGCTTTTTCAGTAATCAGGTAAGTATCCAGCTGTCTGGCGATCATGTTTCTGACAGCCGTTTCATCAATCCCGTATTCATTTAATAATTCATCTGTAAATGTACCACGATAAGCAGTAACCATCGTCTCAATCATTTCCAGCTGCGCGTCATTCGCCTCCAGTCCCGCCTCTTCCACAAGACTCTTTCTGACCATCTCCGCTTTGAGATCGTTGGTCGCAGCCTCCATGATCGTATTGATACTTTCCTCTGTCAACTGCAAAGGCGTAATATTATAATTATAAAAATACTGCATCAGATACATATAATAATCCGACATATAAACGGAATTACCCGATACGTTCATGACCTCCTGATTCATAGCATCCTGAACACCGCCAACGCCCTCTTCTTTACCGCAGCCCATCACGAAACCACAGCAAAGCAGGCAAATGCACACCCCCAAAATCAATCTGCTAAAAAAATCTTTTTTCATAATACTAAAAACCTCCTCATTGCTCTATTAATTGATTTTTCCACAAAATTCTCAACTTATTTATCACAGCCTCTAACCATTTCTTATCTATAGGTCCGTACACTCATATTTCTTAACTATCCGCTTCTTTCCCGGCATTCTTATCTGCAGCTTCTGTGCTAACAGATTCATCCGCAGTGATCTCTTCCACTCCAAGCTTCACTAAAATCTTACGGTAGAGCTGCGCGGAACAAAAAGCACAAAAACCGACGCCAAAGAATATTTCAAAAAACCATAATACCGGATAATTGTAACAAAATAAAAAAGGTAATGCATTGACCGTCAAAAGCCCTAGCGTAACCGGTAGATTTGTAATCGCTACTAAAAAGGAATTTTTGAGCGTACTGGCTACTGTATTTTCAAAATATGCGTTCAGCGGAAACACATGCATCAATGCCAGCAGGCAGACAAAAAACAAAAATAATATAATACCAATCACAATAATCGGAACATTCAAAGGCCTACCAAGAATCTTCTCGTCCAAAAAAATAATCATGATAAGACCGCCGAGAATCAAAAAGATATCCAGCATAATAAACAACAAAGGAATTCCCTTTTTCATATTTGCCTTATAAGAGTCCCAAAACATCCTTGTTAAATGGCTTTCTTCATGCAAATACATTTTTCTGCAGCAATACAGACCAGCGCTGATCGATGCTCCGGCTGTTATGATCGGAATACAGCCGAGAACCATCATAATACTTAACCACAAAAAATCAACTATTCGACCAAAAAAAAGCAGCAAACCACTGTCCGGGTCAAAAAAGAATGAACGCAGCATATCATATACTCCCAAAACTCAAATTAAACTCTTAATCATATACCTTACATCATCTATTCTAAAAATCTATGAAATCTCATTCATATACTCCAAAAACCGATACAAATACTCCAAATGACTGCTATTGGATAAGGGAACCATTACCGCACGTTCCCCTTGTTCAAATAAACCAATCTCATAAAACCGATCATCAGGTTCAAGATAAAAACCAATCGCTATCTCTTCGTCAGACTCTTCGCAATCATATAAATAGAGCCTGTCCTCTACTGCAGCATAGATGCCTTCATCCAAAAACTCCTGTAAATCAATAATAAAATAAGCTTCCTCTTCAAAATAAGATAAATCGCTCTCCGGCAGGATCAGCGCATCTATCCTTCCCTCTGTAGCATAGAGATCGAATTTCTGAATCGTTGCTATCGTAGTATAGTCAGCATTGTCCTTTATTAAAATATTATCCGTATCCCAAAGAAGATTATATTCTTTCATATCAATCCCGGCATATTCTGCAAATTCATCCATCAATCCCTGATACATATATTGTTCAGAATTATTTAATACCATGATATATAATAGCCGTTCCCTATTATTGCGAATGATATCCCGCACCAAAATCACTACAGAAATAAGAATAACACAAAATATAATAACATGCCACTTATAATATGTCAGAAAATACTTTTTTTTCTCTGCATACGTCATGGTCTTCCATTTTTTATTTTGTTCCCTGATTTCATCTTTTAGTGCCATAAATGCCTCTCTATTCGTCGCTTTCGTGGATATTATAACAAAAATGGCGAGAAAAATCTCGCCATTTTTATATTTCACATAATTTACATATTGTACATTAACCCTTAACGGAACCTGCTGCAATACCGCCAACAATATACTTAGATAAGCAAAGGTAAACTACGATAACCGGCAGAATCGCAAATGCGATCATAATATATACCTGCCCCATATCAAACTTCAACCAGTCAGCCGCACGCAGCTGAGCAATCAAAATAGGAAGCGTCTTCATCTTATCTGACTTTAATACCAGTGCCGGAGTAAAGTAATTATTCCAGCTACTTACAAAAGTAAAGATTGCCTGTACTGCAATCGCCGGTTTCACGATCGGCATTACGATTGTATTATAAGTACGTACCTCACCGGAACCATCGATTCTGGCTGCCTCTACGATCTCCAGCGGCAGCGAACTATCCAGATACTGCTTCATGTAGAAGAAAGTAGCCGGTGCTGCAATGGCAGGAATGATCAACGGCCAAAAAGTATCTTCCATCTTAAGTACACCGATCAACTGTAAGAAACCAAGCGCAGTAACCTGTGTCGGAATCATCATGACTGCCAGAATAAAAGTAGCAATCAATTTACGACCAGCAAAACGATATACATGTATGGAATATGCCGTCATCGCAGAAAAGTAAACGCAAAGTCCAGCGCTGCATACCGAAATAAGCAAACTGTTAAAAAGACCATTCCAAATCGGCAGTGTACCATGTAAAAGATTCGTCCAGTTTGCAACCAGATTAGTACCCGGAATAGGACTAAATCCACTTTGAATTGCTGAATTGGATCTTGTAGCATTTACAAATAATACATAAAACCAAAACAGACACAATATTGTCAATAATACAAGCACGACATAAGCAACCGCTCTACGTCTATGGATTGTATTTGTATTTTCACCTTTAACATCATATGCAATCTGAATATTCTGTGCCATATCTCTATCCCCCTTTATTCATCTTCCAGCTTGAAGCCAGACGTCTTAAAGACAATCAAGCTCAAGATACCTGTTATCACAAAGAGGAATACCGAAAGGGCACCACCCATACCAAGATTCTTACTATACAAATGCTTATTCAAATACATAATCAGAGTCATAGTCGTTCTTGCAGGATCACCTGTACCATTTGTAAAGATCTGCGGAACATCGAACATCTGCAAACCACCGATCAGGGATGTAATCATAACATAGATCAAGATCGGTTTCAACAATGGCAACGTCACTCTGAAGAACTTCTGACGGCTGTTAGCACCATCCACCTCGGCTGCCTCATAAAGAGAGGTATCAATACCCATCATACCAGCCATCAACAAAATCGTCGTATTACCAAACCACATCAGGAAGTTGATAAATGCAATCAGCCATCTGGCAGAAGCTGTATGTGACATAAACGTATATGGCTCTTTAAGGATTCCAAGATGAAGCAACATACCGTTAATAGGACCACTGTCAGCAAACAGAGCAAAGAACAACATGGAAAATGCCGATGCCATGATAAGATTCGGCAAATAAATTACTGTCTTAAAGAAACCTGCTGCTTTCAGGCGCAGACGGTTATCTGAGAACCATGCACCTAATAATAAGGAAACCAGAATCTGCGGGATAAAACCCATTGCCCACATAATCATAGTATTTCCAAAATAGTTCCAGATATCCTTTGTCGCAAATAGCGACTGGAAATTAGCCAGACCCACAGGATTAGGTCCCACTTGCGTTAACCCGGAACGATAATTTTCAAAAAAACTGTTATATACTGTGTTTACCAACGGAACCAATTGAAATATACAATATACAACAATGAAAGGAATCAGAAATATGTATCCCCATTTGTTAAAAGCAGAAACTTTGCTTTTCTTCGTTTTCATACCTTACCTCCATTGCCAGAAAATTGCTGCAAAATACCGCATGCTCATATCTTCTCATTCTGTATTATAAGCCTACCTATTTTTAAACAAATTTCAGAAAAATTTGTTTAAAAATAGTGCCACTCCACTGTCAGTGAAGTGGCACCACTTAAATCACTTAGTCAACTTTGCAAGCCCCATATGAGCTTCTAAAATCATCTGATCTTAGTATGTCAACTCAGGATGTTTCTCAACAACTGCCTTGTAGAATGCATCAAGTGCTTCTTCGTATGTTGCGTAGTTGCCATCGAAGTAATTCTTCATAGCGTTCTGGAACTCTTCGTTACATGCCTGATCATAAGGTGAAAGATTGGAAAGATCCAATGTCAAAGCACCATCACAGTACATAGGAAGAGGATTCTGTCCGCCAAGGATTGCAGATGTATAATCTGTTTCTGCCATAGCTTCCATAGCCGGCTGGTTGTTTACGAAATCATCATCAGCAATAACGATCTCTTTCATAACGTCAGCGTTCATAGTAAGCTCTCTCATGATATCAGCTACGATGTCCATGTTGTCACAGCCTGTTGCTGCACAGATCCATGTACCACCCCAGAAACATGACTGAGGACCAACACAAGCGCCCCAACCACCGTCGATACCAACGGAACCAGGCTGATCACACTGCATGGAGAAGTTGATGAACCAAGCCGGTCCAAAGTAGCAGAATACGTCACCGTAGAAGCCCTTAGACCAGTCAGCGGACCACAGCTCATATGTGTTTGTCTGCTTAGCTTCAACCATTGCCATGGAATCTTCAACCCACTTCTCAAGGTTAGCGTCAACATTGATCTTGCCGTCAACTACCCAAGGAGAAGATACGTTGTTCTGATATACACGATAAGTATCGTTAACTGAAGATGTCATTGTGTAACCAGCTGCTGCTACATCTGCTGCTGTTGCATTGAAAGTAGCCCAATCCTTAACTGCTGCCTGAACTGTATCAGGATCGTCAGAACCAAGAACTTCTGTAGCAATTGCTCTGTTGTAGAACATGATACAAGGACAACCCTGCCATGAAACACCCTTCAGAACGCCGTTATCATCTGTAACAACATCCTTTGTGTACTGATACTGATCAGCAAGCTCTGCGCTTGTAATGCCTAAATCAGAAACAGCCATTGTGTAATCAGAGTTTACATATTTCAGTGCGTAGTCAGCCTCGATCAGGAACATATCGATCTTGTCATCAGCTGCTGCGCTATCCTGCTTCAACAGTGTCTCATCCAGATTGTTCTGGTAAGCATTGTCATCAGAAGGAACGATTGTCCATACAACCTGTGTATCACCGATTGTACCATGTGTAGCATCTACCTCTGTGTAATCAGCATAGTGATCTGTTACACGTGTCTTGAACTCCTCATTCCAGCAGTAGATGTTAAGTACTGCACCACCTGTTACAAGGTCTGTTGCAGGTTCAACTGCAGGCTCACCGCCATCGTCTATAGGATCTGTGCCAGGTTCTGTACCTGCCTGATCATCATTAGACGGTGTCTGTGTGTCTGTCGGCGTATCTGTGTTTCCAGTACAAGCAGCCATTGTGCCTGCAACCATGATCATTGCCATTGTAAGGGCCAATAATCTCTTTTTCATGTTACATATACCTCCCTATAAATTTGTTTTACGAACGACATAAGCCATCCGTTTATACCAAGTCTACCACAGCTTCATCATATTTGCAAGTATATTTTTATTTCTCGCCGAAATATTATGCAATTTCACCAAGAAAAAAGTTGTCGAATCAGCGGAATATTCCTAATCCCACCTGACGCCGGTTCCATTATCCCTTCTGATATCTGAACATTGCCGCGCTATGGGGCGGAAGCTTCATGGTGAGTTTCCCTTCGCATAAAGTATACTTTTCCTTTTTTTCCGTATACCCATCGACTGTTGTCATAATTTTCCTCTCCACGACAGCGTTCAATGGCGTGCCAAGGAGACTCATATCCACCTCTTTCTCCATCTCACGCTCCGTATTGTTCACAAGAACCGCCGACTGCATCTGGCGCATAAACCTTCCGTAAGCGATAAAACCGTAATCCTCCCCGAGCTTCAGGAAGGAACCTCTTTTTAACTCGCGGCAGGATTTACGCAACGCAATCATCGCTTTATAAAAGGCGATCAGCTCCTTATTCTCTCTGCCCCAGGGATAGGTTCTTCTGTTATCCGGATCAGTAAAACCGCAGAGACCGGCCTCTTCTCCATAATAAACCGTCGGCGCTCCGTACCACGTCATCTGAATCAGTACCGCCTCGCGCATGACAGAAAAATCCACACCCTCATTAGCCGCTTCCGGTCCCAGCGTATTCGACCTGCCCACCTTGCGGTTGGTCCTTGTTAAAAATCTGGAATGATCGTGATTGGAAAGTTCGTTCATCGTCGTCATCAGTGACGGCATTGCAAATTCCGCGCCGTAATAGATCATCGCACACCAGAATGCACTGGCATTGTTCAGCATATCTTCCCGGAAATCATCACTGTGTTTCTGCATACCGGTCAAAAACCATGTCATCGGCTCCATAAAGGAATCATAGTTCATAACCGTATCCCATTCCTTGCCAAGCAGCCAGCTTTCCGCGCTGCCATAATGCTCCGCCAGAATCAGCGCATCAGGATTGGCCTGCCGAACCGCCTTTCTGAAATCTTCCCAAAATTTATGATTGGTTTCCGGCGAATGTCCCAGATCCGCCGCGACGTCCAGTCTCCAGCCATCTGCATAGTAAGGTGCGGATACCCACTTCTGTCCGATCCTTAAAATATAATCATAAAGTTCTCTGGAATCTTCATAATTGAGCTTGGGCAGCGTGTCATGATTCCACCACCCCTCATAAGTCCCATTATAGGGCCACTGATTCTCATCATGAAATTTGAAATACTTTCTATAAGGGCTTCTACTATCTATATAGGCGCCCTTCTCGTACCCTTCTGCCTGTTCATAGATGCGTTCCCGGTCCATCCATTTATTAAAGGAACCGCAATGATTGAATACACCGTCCAGGATCACCTTCATCCCACGTTTATGGGCTTCCGCTATGACCTTGGCAAACAATTCATTGCTCGCCTTCAGATTGGCCGGATTCGTAATGCGGTTGATATATTTCGTCGCATCGCTGTTTTGGCATTGTCCCTCCTTCAGAAGTTCGCCTTTTTCTTCCACGATCTTCCCAAAATGAGGATCAATATTATCATAATCCTGAATATCATACTTATGATTTGAGGGGGAAACAAACAACGGATTGAAATAAAGCACTTCCACGCCCAGGTCTTCCAGATAATCCATCTTATCCAAAACGCCTTGCAGATCGCCACCGTAAAACTCCCGGATTCCCATCTGTGCCGGATATTTATACCAGTCGTCCACATGCACGGAGTAATCTCCAATATAATAATACTCCCTGTCCTCTACATCGTTTGCCGGATCGCCATTATAAAAGCGGTCCACATAGATCTGGTACATAATAGCGCCCTTTGCCCAATCCGGCGTTCTAAACCCTGGAATCAGCTTAAACCAGTAATGTTCATCCACTTCCTGCTGCAAAATACCACGGGTATCATATTTAATCACCTTTTCGGCGTCATATGCCTCAAAATAATATTTAACAATCTCATTATCCATCTGGATCTCAACGGCATAGTAATCAAAAAGCAGATCCTGCTCTATGATCTCCATCGGATACGATCCCATAGACGATATCATCGTAACACGATCCACTGCATCCCTCGCCGTCCGAAAGCGTATCGTCACAAGATCATATGCCGTCGGCTGCATCGGGGTCACAAAATTGTCGGTCGTATCTGAAAAAAAAGCGTATCGTTCCATAAGCACACTCCGGTAAGAAATTCAGTATTTATTATATTATATTGCATATTGTGTCAAATTTTTAAACAATACGACATTGATTATACTATATTTAGTAGTATTCTTCAAGATATAGTATTATATAATTAAAAATTTGGCAAAGTAAAAATGACAGTCGTAAAACTGTCATTTTCAGAGAAGGTATTTCTTTCTTATGGGGTTATAGCAAAAAACTATAAAATGTATTGGGGGTTACATTTTGTATTATAACACTCTTTTCATTTTCGTCTATGAAAATTTTTTACAAATATAACAATTTCCAGTTGATGTTTTTGTGCATTTTGTCAAACTTCTCATTAAACGCCTTAAATCAGTCCCAAACCGGCTGTAGAAATGTCTGTACTCTTAAACAGGTTTTCAAATTCTTCCCTGGTGATCCGTTCCTTTTCCAAAAGAAGGGACGCACACCGATGAAGCACTTCTTTATTCTCCAGAATCAAGCGTTTTGCTTCTGCATAGCATTCGTCGATAATCTTTTTCACTTCTTCATCGATCTCGCCGGATTTCTTCTCACTATAGCTCTTGGTATGGGCAAAATCCCTGCCAATAAATACCTCGTCGCTGTCTTCTTCATAATTCACCGTTCCGATCGCCGCCGACATGCCGTATCTTGTCACCATGCGGCGCGCTGCGCCGGTGGCTTTCTTAATATCGCTGGAAGCTCCGGTTGTAATATCGTCAAAGATGATCTCTTCGGCGATACGTCCGCCTAAAGATACCATGATATCCTGCTTCATCTTACCTTTGGTCAGATACATCTCATCCTTCTCCGGCAGCGGCATCGTATAGCCTCCGGCACTTTCGCCGGTAGGAATGATGGACACCGTATAGACCGGACCTACATCAGGCAGCACATGGAACAGGATCGCATGACCCGCCTCATGATAGGCAGTAATCTTCTTCTCCTTTTCAGAAACGATACGGCTGTGCTTTTCCGAGCCGATTCCGACCTTGATAAAGGATCTCTTGATATCTTCCGCTATGATAAATTTACGGTCCGCCCGTGCTGCCACGATTGCCGCTTCATTTAACAGATTCTCCAGATCCGCCCCGGTAAATCCCGCCGTCGTCTGGGCGATCTGCTTCAGATCCACATCTTCTGCCAACGGCTTATTCTTGGCGTGCACCTTCAGAATATCTTCCCTGCCGCCCACATCCGGAGGGCTGACTGTGATTTTTCTGTCAAATCGTCCCGGTCTTAAGATCGCCGGGTCCAGAATATCAACACGATTGGTCGCCGCCAGCACGATGATTCCTTCATTTACACCAAATCCATCCATCTCTACCAACAGCTGATTCAATGTCTGCTCACGTTCATCGTGGCCGCCGCCCATACCAGTACCTCGTTTTCTTGCCACAGCATCGATCTCGTCGATAAAGACGATACAGGGAGCGTTCTTTTTCGCATCTGCAAACAAATCCCTGACACGGGATGCGCCGACGCCGACGAACATCTCTACGAAGTCAGAACCGGAAATGCTGAAAAACGGTACCTTCGCCTCTCCTGCAATGGCCTTGGCAAGGAGCGTCTTACCTGTTCCGGGACGCCCTTCCAAAAGCACCCCTTTAGGAATCCGTGCGCCTACCTCTGTAAATTTGCCCGGTTCCCTTAAAAAAGCAACGATCTCCTCCAGATCTTCCTTTTCCTCTTTCAATCCCGCAACATCTTCAAAACGAGTCTTACTGTCCATGATAAGCTGGGCGCGGCTCTTGCCGAAATTCATCATTTTACCGTTGCCGCCGCCTCCGGCCTGGGCATTGTTCATCATTACGAAAAAGAATACGCAGACCACCAGCACCACAAGACCGGGCAGGATATAATTCATAAACCAGTTTTCCCCTGGCACGTCATTGACCGTTACCGGCACGCCTGCTTCTCTGGCTGCCGCCTCAATCTCCTTGACATCCGTCACAAAAAATTCTCTTCGTTCCATTCCATTAATGAGCACTATCACAGAACCCGTGGGCACTTCTTCATTCTGCTGAATCAAGACCTCTGTGACTTCACCTTGCGCCAATGCCTGATCAAACTGCATCCTTGTGTAATTCACCGACTGTCTGCTCATCAGGCTGATCCAGATCGCTGCAAACAGCAGCAGAATAATGATAAAAAAGTAAATGTTAAAACTCTGTCTTCTCAACCTATTAACCTTCTTTCTCCCCTATTCGTTCTCAACTACGCCGATATACGGCAGGTTTCTATATTTTTGTGCATAATCTAATCCATATCCTACCACAAATTCATCCGGAATTTCAAATCCCACATAATCCACATCTACCGGATGCGTTCTTCTGTCAGGCTTATCAAGCAGGGTGCAAAGCTTTAAGGACGCCGGCTTCCTTTCCTGCAGCATCTTCATAAGAAAGCTGAGCGTCTTTCCGGTATCTATGATATCTTCGACCACAAGGACATGCCTGCCCTCTATCGATTCAGCAAGATCCTTTTTGATCTGGATATGTCCGCTGGACACTGTATCATTACCGTAGCTGGAAACCGCCATAAAATCCAGCGTAACCGGAACTGCAATCCGCTTAGCCAGCTCACTGGCAAAAAATACGCTCCCCTTTAAGATGCAGATCATATGCAATTCTTTTCCTTCATACTCCTGGCTGATTTTTGCGCCGAGCTCTCTGATCCTGCTGTCGATCTCTTCTTCAGGTATCATCACCCTGATCTTCACATCCATAGCTTTTGTACCTTTCTTTTTATTCTATCCATTTTCCCTGTATTGTATCTCTAAAATAACAATTCCATCCATTTTTCACGATACCGGCGTTCTGTCAAATCCGCTCCTGTACCGTACTTCTAATATATTCTCGGTAGATTCAGAGATATAATACCCATAACTGCAACGATACCCTACAACCCACATGATATGCTTTCCATCCGCAATCAGTAAAAGTTTTTCCCGTTCCCCGCTGGGGATCTTTTGATTGATCAGGTAGGACTTTAATTTTTGCGTGTTATCATTCCCATCAATAACAAGATAATCTTCCGCCTGTCTTGTCCTAAGACACACAGTATTTTTTATTTTATCATAATCAAACCATTTCGTATATCTATCTTTTGGAAATTCACAAAAATTTCGTTTTCCAGAATGTAATACTCTGGTTTCAAAGATTCCGTATCCGGGGATCTCCGTACTGCCGGAGATCTTCAAGTCTATCGATTCTATACCGGCATCCTCTGATGCATCCTGCCGGTATTTCTGGCTGCATTCCATATCATCCGGTTTCTTTCTGATCATAACGCCATCGTAAGTCCGCTCCGCCCTCATGCCATATGCCAGATGCAGTTCTTTTCCGCATTGCAGGTCAAAAAGTCCCTCCAGAGCTTCTACGTGGACGGCGCTGATATCCCTTGCTGTCTCCGCCGTCTCTTGCATCGCTCTCAGCAGAACGCATTTTCTGAGATAAGGATGCAGTGCAAGGACAGAATCGCCTATGATCAGACCGTCTGGCTTCTGCATCAGCGGTCTCACGCAGGCATCCCACGCTTCTGCCGCTTTGTCTGTCAGATAATCCTCTGCCAGAGCAAGCTGCTTTGCCGTACGGTTCATATGCAGCACTGCATTTTCATTGATCTCGGTTTCCGCAACGGGAAGTATCTTATGGCGTATCTTATTTCTTGTATAATCGTCCGTATCATTGCTGCAGTCATTGCACCATTCGATCCCCTGCGTCTCCAACCACGACTCAATTTCACTTCGCCTTACGCATAACAGCGGCCGGATGATATCTCCGCGGCTGACCGGAATCCCACGAAGTCCCTTGAGCCCTGTCCCGCGAAAAAGATTCAGAAGCATCGTCTCCGCATTATCATCCATCGTATGCGCCACAGCAATTTTTATACACCCGCTTGCAGTCAGCCGGTCCTGTACTTCATAAAAAGCTCCATAACGAAGCTGTCTGCCTGCTTCCTCTGTGGAAATCCTGTGATCCGCCGCATATCCTTCCACATCATAGGAATAACAATAGCAGGGAATATTCCATTTACCGCAGAGCCTCTCCACATACTTCTGGTCAGCGTCCGCCTCCGCACGGAGGTTATGATTCACATGCACCGCATGGATCGTCACTCCTGTCCCAGCATAAATCTCCCGAAGTACGCAAAGAAGGCAGACCGAATCCGCTCCGCCTGATACGCCGGCTACAATTGCATCGCCGGACTTTAAGCTGCATATTTCTTCAAGATATTTTTTGATTTTCCTGACCATACAGTAACTATAATCTTTTTATTCCCAAAAATCAATCAGCTGTCTGCTCAATTTTTAAAACAAGCACTGTCATGTCATCTCTGATATATTTACTTCTAACCGGATCGCTGTCTAATCTTCTAACAGGATTTTCTTCAACGATCTTCCCAGCCGGGTCACTGTCTGACAGTTCCACCGCCTTATCCATAATATAATTTGCCAACACTGTGGGGTCGCTATATCCTTTGCTTCCTAACATCTTGGCAAACAGCTCCTTTTTTTCTTCTTCCTTAAAATAGTCTGCAACCCCATCCGTCATCATAAAAATATAATTATCTTCCTTTAGCTGGCGGTTTACAATAGAAATATTTTCTATCTTCTCATAACCCAGCAGAAGATTGTCCGATGGAATTTCATCCATCAACCGGTCAAATTTGATCAGCGTAGGCGCACTGCCGAGTTTGACAAGTTCGCACTCCCCCGTATGCAGATCAATCTCGCAGAGATCCAGCGTTGGCATCCTGTTTTCCATGGCATTGCCCATCATGATCCCTTCCAATACACCCAGCATCTGTTTTTTATCAAATCCGGTCTCCAGATATTTTTCTGCAAGATCAACTAAATGACCGGAATCCCTGAAGGCCTCTTCACCGCAACCGACGCCGTCCGAAAGCAGAGCCATCATCTTA
>CAMWHY010000065.1 GCA_947174185.1 uncultured Lachnospiraceae bacterium
GTAATGGAGACATCCGCTCAGCCGCAGACACCTCCAAAAAAGAGCAAAGTTGGATTTATTATTCTGGGAATCATTCTGGCTATTCTTCTATTGGGAGTCGGGGGATTCTTTTTATGGAAATCCATTGAAAAAAGCAACCTTGAAGCCGGGGAAGCAGTAATTATGGCATTTATGAAGGATTATGACCGCCTGAGACTGGAGGATGCTTATGAGCATTTCTATTCGGATGTCCGTGAGGAAACAATAGAGGATCAATTGGATAAATATTCCGTATCGGATCTGGATGAATTGGGAGACTTTCTCGATATGTATTTTGGCGGTCTGGATGTGGAATATGAAATAAATAAATCAAAAAGACTGTCAAAGGAGGAGCTGGAAGACGTTCTCTCGGAGGTTTACAGCACACTTAGGGTTCGACTGGATATTTCCAAAGCATATGCCTATCAGGTTACGGAGACTTTCTCCGGAAAAAACGGAACATTGAAGCTCATTGAACAGTATGTTGTGGCAAAAGAGGACGGCGAATGGTATATTATTGCAATATTAACAAATAAGATTGTGAAGGACGATGTCACTTTTACATTTTCCGAGAATGAGGATGATGTTCTCGATACCTTGGAGGCATTTATGGAAGCTTACGGACGTCTGGATTTAGAGTCGGCATATCAGTTTTTTCATCCCGATGTCAAAGATACAATCATAGAACTTATTATGGGCAATTTTTCCCTGGACGAGTATGCAGAAGCATTGAGTGGCTATTATGGAGGGTATTCACTTGAATATGAAGTTCTTCAGTCAAGGTATCTGTCAGATAGAGAACGGAACGATCTAATTTCGGAAACAGAAGAATACTATGGAGTACGGTTTAATGCCGATTTTTCGGATGCCTGTGCATGTGAAATTAAAGAAACCATTTCCGGAGATAATGGAACGGCAGTAATCATTGAAACGTTTTATTTTGGAAAAGAAGATGGGCAATGGTATATTCTTGATATTACCACGGATGAATTAGTCGATTCCGATGTACAAATTCAGAATCCGGGAGGTTCTGTAAGTGGATATGATGACTCTGAGGGATTTGATTCCGGGGAAGATGCTTTGGATCAATTTGTGCAGAAGTTTTATCCATTTAATTTAGAAGAATCTTTTAAAGCTGTGCACCCTGTGATACGGGAAGCTTACCTGCAGCGCACTCTGGATTATAACAATGTAAGCAGTATAGAAGAATACGATGCTTTGGTGACCTCCACTTTCGGCTACTTCGAATATACCTATGAAATTACCGAACAATACAAAATATCGGATGACGAGCTGAAAAATCTTCTTTCCTATGTTTATAGAACATATGGAGTACAACTTAACCTTTCGGAATGTATTTTATACTCAATTGCGGAAACCTATGAATTAAGCGATGAAACTGTGAATCTGACAGAGGTGATTGCAGTCGGAAAAGACGGCGACAAATGGTATGTTATTGAGGGACTGGCTGAATAAAGATAGTTCTTCCGGAAAAATTATTTGACAATCAGAAGGCAGTGTGATAATCTATTATTCGGACATAAAGTCCATGTGCGCGTAGCTCAGCTGGATAGAGCGTCTGGCTACGGACCAGAAGGTCGTGGGTTCGAATCCTGTCGCGCACGCTAAAAACCTGACTAGACAGTCAGGTTTTTTATTGTCTTCATTAAATTTGAATTATCTTGATTTCTCTATGGTCAAAGATGGGCATATCTGATATAATTATCATTAGAAGGTATTTTTTAATTTACACATTACAGAATGATGTGCAATTTACTATTCAATCAGCAAAAAATGAAAGGTGGGTAACAACGAATGGCAGAAAACATGTACTATGACCAGATCATGTCGCTAAAAGGTCTCTCCGGCTTTAAGGAAGTCATTGAACGCTGGGAACGTTTTAGCGAGAATATCACCCGTTATCAGGCAAAACAG
Organism: uncultured Lachnospiraceae bacterium; assembly: GCA_947174185.1. Lineage (GTDB taxonomy): Bacteria > Bacillota > Clostridia > Lachnospirales > Lachnospiraceae > NK4A136. The sequence goes on from CAMWHY010000065.1 coordinate 1,954, forward strand.
TCTCTTGTACTTCCTGATCTTGTCTGGGTCTCAGATAACGGTATTGATAAGACGGGATTGCTCTCACTTCTTACGAATTATCTGGACGAAGCAGAAAATATGGTGGAATTTTACGGCAATGTTAAATATTTTGAATACTATCTCGAATATGTTCCCGACAAAACCAACTTCCACGAGATCCAGAAGCTCGCAGAAAAGATCCGTGATGCGGCAGGCTTTAGAAGTGAATACAAAGGTCTTTTGTCAATAGAATTGGGAGAATGGGTCGGACATTTCCATGAAGAGAATTTTATCAACCTGTTAAAATTCCTTGCTACCATGGATAATGATATCATGTTTATCTTTAATATCCATAACTATGATCCCGAAGCGGTCGAGCAGCTGATGAAGATTCTGGTTCTTTTCTTCCGGATCGAAGTCATTGAAATGTCCCTTCCGGATTCCGAAGAACTCGGCGCTTACATAAAGAATGATATCCAGGAATACGGCTTAAATCTTGATCCGGAAGCGGAAGCGATGGTGATCGCAACTGTGAACAGGCTTCGCGAGGATCAGTATTTTGCCGGCTACCAGATGTTAGACCGTCTGGCTGCTGATATTGTTTATTCTGTATATACTTCCACTCCTCCCTATGACGGGATCGTTACCAAGGGAATGATCAGCGCATTCGCTCCTGACGGTATGTATGTATCAGAACTGATTCAGAATAATACGCGGGTATTTACCGCACAATACAACATTCAGTAAGGAGGATTTGATCAATGAGCAGCAGTAATCAGATTAAAAATACACGTTATAAAAGCAACACCGGTCAGACCAGATGGGCAAGCGTGGAGGAAATGCAGCGTTCCGCTACCAAAGTCGATCTTTCCGCACCGGTATATCCTACAGGCGGTATTCCTGTTATGTCAGACGGACATACCGCATATCTGGACGGACGCGACACCCATACTTTGATCTTCGGTGCTACCGGTTCCAAAAAGACCCGTCTGTTCTGTATGCCGACCATCAATATGTTTATCCGTGCCGGCGAATCCTTCGTTGTTACCGACCCGAAGGCTGAGTTATATGTACGTACTGCAGGCTTTGCAAAGGAGCATGGATATAAGGTCGTTGTTCTGAACTTCCGAGACATCGGCTATGGCGATATGTGGGATCCTCTGGCGCTCCCTTATGAATATTACCGCACCGGTCGTCGTGATGAAGCCAACAACCTTGTCAATGACCTTGCGGCAACCCTTTCCGCACCACAGAAGGAGAATTCCTCCGACCTGCTCTATCCGATGATGGCGGAAGGTCTTCTGACAGCTAACATGTACCTGTTATTTGAAGCAGCGGCGGCAGAGAATGCCGTAAACTTACGAAGCCTGACAGCTCTCTGTTCCCAGTCCAGTCTGGAATCCTTAAAGACTCTGTCCGGAAAGATGAACAACCAGAATACCATCGGTATGTTGTTCAAAGGAACGCTTCTGGGTGAGAACGAAAAAACTGTTTCCTCAATTATGACAGTGCTTTACGGTATGGTCAACATCTTCAATATGAATAAACGTCTGACCGATATGCTCTGTTCCAATACCTTTGATATCCGTATGTTTGGTCATGAAAAGACCGCCGTATATATTATCGTACCTGATGAAAAGACGACCTGCCATTTCCTGGTAACCATGTTTATCAAACAGGTATATGAAATCCTGATTGGTGAAGCGCAGCGTCAGGCTAAACTTGCACTGCCCATCCGGGTTAACTTTGTTCTGGATGAGTTCTGTAACATTCCGAAGATACCGGATATGCCTTCCATGATTTCCGCTGCCCGAAGCCGAAACATGAGATTCTATCTGGTAGCGCAGAGTATTCACCAGTTGAAGGGACGATATGGAGAAGACGCCGATACCATCAAGGGTAACTGCGATAACTGGATCTTCCTGACGTCCCGTGAACGCGACCTCTTAAATGAGATCAGCTTCCTGTGCGGTGAGATCGATGCCTGGGGTCCAGGAGGCGCTGAGAAACGTAAGTTGATTTCCGTTACGGAACTGCAACGATTTAATAAAGAAAAGGGCGAGTGTCTGATCCTGCATGGCCGTCAATATCCTTTCATTACGTACATGGCGGATATCGACGAATACCCTGATTTTGCCAACTATCAGGTCATCCCCATTCCGCCCATCGAGATCCCGCATCCGAATACGTTTGATGTGGTTAAGTTTACCACCAAATTTGCATTTGCTCCGGAAGGTGTTCCGTTCTCCAATCCGGACTAACGCACAGAAAATATCATACGAAAAGGCGTCTGCAGCAATGCAGGCGCCTTTTTATTTGAACTAACCATAAAGCCTCTATTCTATACCAATCGCTTTCGCTTTTAATGTATATGCGGAAATCAGCCGCGTAATCGTCCTAAATGATTTAAAATCCTTATCCTTCCATTCCCGCTTTCCGGTACAGTCAACATACGCAACCATGCCTGTTGGTTCGCCAAATTCTAACATATCGCAGTACATCAGCGACTTGCAGTCTGCCGGAAGCAGGATATCCTTCTTGCCTCTGTCAAAATTGGCTACCGTCCGCTCGTCAATGATTCCCATTCCATCCTCGGTGAAATTCTCACACATACGTCTTTGGTAATCCAGAATGACGCGACCATCCAGTTTGATACTCGGTGCAACGCCTCTTGCCGTCCACTGATAAGTCACGTTCAGTTCCTCGCCATCCCGATGCATTACTGTAATACGGGAAAGCATCTTCTTCTCTCCCACCAGCGCGAGTACCGTGTTAATGGCACGGTCAATATCCTTCGCTTTCTCCAGAAGTTCAAAAATCAATTCACTTAAACGCTTTTCTTTCGTCGCTGTTTCTTTTCTCAGATTGCGGTCGGCAATATAAGATATTCTAAGTCCCTTGTTATGATTAGATATTGCTTTGGCAATCTGCACTCCTACCTGATCTGAAGTGATCAGCTCAAAAAGCGCATCATCTGCCGTTTGCAGAAGGTCATCATATGCCACGCAAGGATCCTGAGACACTACTGCTCCGATACAGCTATCGATCCTGAGATCTTCTCCCACATAAATATCACGGATCGCCCTGCACAGCTTATCACACATACTTACAACAGCGCCTTTCCCGACGTTCTTTAGAAAGATCAGGAATTCATCACCGCCCAGACGCGCCACAACATCAGATTTGTTTATATTCTCAATAATGATGTCCGCCACCTGAAGCAGAACATTATCTCCAAAAATATGTCCGTAAGCATCATTTACCTTCCGAAAATCCTTAATGTCCAGAATCAGCAAAGCATACGGAACCGCTACGGAAGAATTTGCCTTAAATTCCTCAATCAGCTTTCTCGCTGCCTTTCTGGAAATCAATCCGGTCAGTTCATCTTTATCATCAATGGATTCCTTATCCTTTCCCACGCTCTCCCTCGGCGGAACCGGACGGAGCGTACCGATCACTCTGACCGGACGGTCTTTTTCATCCTTCTGCACCGATGCATGCACGCGCATCTTTGTATACTCCCCTGCACGCTGCCCTTCTCTCCTCACACTGATATCAAATGGATGATCAATATTCTCCCGGCACAGATCATAAAAATAAACCAGATCATCCGGATAGATGAGTTTATCCGTACCTACATTAACCAAAAATTTTTCATACACCTTCGGTTTATTAATAATCTTTCCGTTTTCCTCTATGTGCCTATAATATGTAAACACATCTTCATCAATCAGATAATCAAAGATGATCTCATCGCTGCTGGAAATCGCCCTCAGATATAGGCTTTTTGTCTCATCCAGCTCCATTGCCATCTGCTTCTGCTTTGTGATATCAAAATATACGCCAAGATAATAAACGTATCTGCCGGATGCAGTTTCCTCTTCGCCAAGATAAATGGCATCCAGCTTGATCCATAAAGTCTTCTCTGTTTCCTTATGCACAGCCTTATATTCAAACGAAAAATTCTCGTGATCCTGAGCACGCTGTCTGATATAAGCTTCATACATCTTGCGGTCCGTTTCGCCAAAACGGGTAAAAGCGCCCTTTTGATAATCTGACGGCTTCGTTCCAAACATCTCATAATAATACGGGTTGGCTTCCACAATATCAATCGTCTCACCAATTCTGGCCTTCATGATCCCAACCGGAATATTTTGAAACAATACTTCTCTTTCGTTCATGTCTCTCCCCAGATTTTCTTATTCAGCTCTACATCCTTCTTAGCAATCAGATCAAGCAGTTCTTTTGCTTTCTGCTGCTCCATCACAGCTCTTTCCTCATCCTTGATCAGCATCTCCAGGCTTCCTGAGATTGTATCAATATTATTTTTAAACTCTTCCACCATCTCCGCAGTCCGCACCTGAGCTACCTTAATAATCTCCTCTTTATATGCCACAAACTGCGCAACCGTCTGGGCTTCAAATGCCCTCTCCAGATCTCTCTTATATGCCTTCTTATCCATCGTATTAAAGATCAGTATTGCCTTCTGTTTATTGATATAATCATTCATCTTCAATGCACCGATCTCAGACGCCGGTATCTCTGTTTCTGAAATATTAGCAATCCTCTGAATCAGTCCTTCATCAATCCCTTTATACTCTTTGATCTTCTGTACGATGATATCCTTAAGCTCCTGTACCTGCTGCTCTAAGATCTTGCCACGTACAAATTTATAATGATCGTCAATATCCTGTAGATAACGGTTCAACTCGCTGATGATAACTTTATTCTTCGCTTCAAAAATCTCCGGCTTCAATGCAATCCACTGCATCTTATCCGCTTGTCTGCTGGCATGATTTTGGCGACGCTCGATCTCACGCACCAGTTCTTTGATCTCCTGTACCTGTGTCTCCAGGCTATCATCCGTGATGCGCGCTACAAATTCCTCATGGGCCTGTTCAATATCTTCCACCATGCTGGTCTTCATGATCTCGATATTCTTCTCGATCTGTTCCTTAGACAGTTTCGCCTGATTCTCGATCGCCTCATAATCCATCCGGACAAAATCAACCAAGCCCTTGATACCGTCATACAGTCCCTTCGCCTTGACTGCCAGAGCATGCTTCTGCGCATACTTTACGATCTCCTGCTCAATCGCATACATGCCGGAATTGATAAATATTCTCTGAATCACGCCTTCCAGAGAACCATCACACTTCTCCGCTTCTGCCTCACAATCAGCAATCAGCTGCTTTGTCTCAAAATCAGCGTTAGCAAGCTTATCGTACTTATAAAACAGACCGTTATCCGAAGACAGCTTGATCTCTTTATCCGTAAACGGATCTCTGGTCGGCTCATTATTGATCTCTTTTTTATGATTGGCAAGCCAGATTCTCTCATCCTCCAGATCAACGTTGCCCTGTATCGCTTTACTGATATACGCTGCCTTGGAAGATACGAAAAACAACCTCTCCTGTGAAAGATCGATCTCTACATCTTCTTCATTGTAGATCTTGTCATCTTCTTTTAAGGTAACAAGCACCTTCTTATTCCGCAGCAGCTTTAAGTCCTTGCTTGACTTTGTATCTGCCTGATTGATGATATGAAACGATCTTGCAAGATCGATGGAGACATTGCTCTCTCCACCTTTATGATCCCGGAATCCATTGATCAGACGGTACAGAATGGAGTTACCCGTCCCCTCCATCTTGGTCGGTTCATAAAGCACGATCAGAATGGAATTGGTCTGCTGCTGCAGCGCTTCCTTTAAGATCATCAGATGCTCATTGGAATTACTGTCGGTTCCCGGTGTATCAAAAAACGTAAAGTTAATATTATGGCAAAGCGGGATCGGGAAGGCTACTTCGATGATTCCCTTAATATAAGGACTGCCGTCCTCCTGTTCCTGATTCGGAATATCATTTAACTTCTTTAAGATATGGCAGAGCTGGTCATGCTGCCTTAAACCGATCTCTGCAACACTGGTCGTCTCTTTGATTAAGATATCACGGATGCTTTCCCCGCTCTTTCCAAGCCCCCTGAGCACTTCAAACTGTCCTAACGGCTCATTCCACAGGATCTGAATCAGTTCCGGTCTTTCACCGGTCCTGGTATGTATCGAAAAGCTTACGCCCGGCACCTCAGCATTTCTGACCTTGAACATCTTCGCCGTTTCGGAGTTGATGCTCTCCGGCAGGATACGCTTGCCAACAATGGCATTGATAAATGTGGACTTACCGGAGCTGTAAGTACCTACAAGACACAGGTTAACGTCATTGTTATCCAAAACCCGGCGCTTCTCCTCAAATAACTCCCGTCTCTTCTGGAACACAGCCTTTGTCTCATTCTCAAGAAGTTCCTTCTCGAAGGTTTCCAGCGTCTCCCCACAAAATTCATTGATACATTCATAAATTTCAGAAACATTGGGCAATTCTATAAATTTTGTAATCTCAAAAATATTCTTACCCTTTGTCTCGTTATAATCGGCAATCTTATTCTGAATATCTTCATAATCAATTTTCGTGCCTTTAAAAGTCAGGTTGACATTGTCTTTGGAAAACTGCTCCCAGATATCATTAAAGAAGTTTTCACCCTGATTCTGCAATAAAAATTCACCTTTCGTCGGTGCATATTTTTCCAGCTTATCGCATTCTTCATATGGGATTTCAGCAAATCCGCCCTTATACTTTCCGAAGAAATGAACCTCCTTTTTAACCGGATGATACGAAATCATTAACTCTTTCATGAAACCAACCTCCAAATATAAATTTACCCACAGTAAAAATCCTGTAAGCTGACTCCCTTGCATTTAGTACATATACGTACTAATTCAACATCATAAAAAGACACTCTATATATAATAAAATTATACATAGAGTGTACAAAAAAAACAACCTTTACATGAAAATTTGACGAAAAATTTCATATGATTTTTTCATTTTTTAGATTCCAAAGCAACCGCCGTATGCAGCGCGATCTCCATCATCTGCGTAAAAGAAGTCTGGCGTTCTTCTGCGCTCAGCGCCTCTCCGGTCAAGATATGGTCAGAAACAGTAAAGATACCCAGCGCATGTTTTCCAGCACGGGCCGCATTCATATAAAGCGCCGCCGTCTCCATCTCAATACAAAGAACGCCCATCTTCTGCCAATAATCATTGGCATCCGACTGATCATCATAAAATGTATCTGACGAAAGGACATTGCCCACATGATAGGATGCTCCTATCCTCTCCGCCTCATCAATCGCCTGCTTCAGCATCCCGTAATCTGCCACCGGAGCATAGGTTCCCGGAATCTGAAACTGTCTCACATAGTTGGAGTTGGTCGAAGCTCCCATCGCCATGACAATATCACGCACCTTAACATCCATATGGATAGAACCGGCGGAACCAATCCGCATAATATTTTCCACACCGAAAAAGTTGTACAGTTCATAGCTGTAAATCCCGATGGATGGCATCCCCATACCGCTTGCCATAACTGTCACACGCGTCCCCTCATAGGTTCCTGTATAACCCTGAATACCTCTGACATTATTAATCAGCCTTGCATCCGTCAGAAAATTCTCCGCAATAAACTTTGATCTGAGCGGGTCCCCCGGCATCAATACCGTTTTGGCAAAATCCTCCGGAGCTGCGTTAATATGCGGCGTTGGGTAGTTAGCCATTTTTCCTTCTCCTCCCTATTTCTAATCACAGTAGTCTTTTTTCATATTCTACAATAGTTCCGTCCAATGCGTCAAGAATATATTGATATGCCGCCGTCTTTGTCTCAAACTCCAGAATAAGATAGATTTCTCCCTTCTGCTCATATACCGCCACAAAAGTATACTCCACATTGCTCTGAGCAATCTGTGCATGCGTCAAAACAGCCTGACGCGCTTTTGCAACTGTTGTCCAAGACTCATCATATTCTCCAAAGTCCTCTTTGTCTTCCATGCCTTCCTTCCATAAGAGTTCTGCATCCTTCGGAATTCCGGACCGTTTCATGAATATTGTGCTGTATTTTCCTTCCAGTACATTCTCATCGGAATCTTTTACTTCATTATCCGAAACCATATTGCCGGATACGGCGTTACTGGATACCGCATTACCGGATACCACAGGTCTCTGCCCCGTATTTGATGTATTTCCACGTCCTTCTCTTCCATCACCATCCGTACCGGTTGCTCCCTCCGAAGCATTTTCGGAAACACTGCCTGAGATCGTTTCATTTTCGGAAATCTGATTATCTGATACGACACTGCCGGAAGAAGTTTCCTCGTCTTCTTTTCCTCCCGCACTGCCGCCAACAGTTCCACTTGCATCACCACCGCCTGTAGGCGCCGTAATATCTGTCGTAGGCGGAACATCTGTCACCGGATAATCCACAAAACTTGTAACAATCTCTCCAGTCAGGGCGTCTACCTTATAAATATAGATCACTCCTTCATACAGGTAGGATACCCCATATACCATCCTCGCATTCAGCACGCCAATATCTACATAAAGGTCTTTCAGCGCATCCCTGTTCCCGGTAAACTGCGATAATACAGTCTCTACTGCAGCATCCTGTCCGATATAGGATCCTTCACTTGCCACACCCACCACCGTAACGGTCTGTACTTCGACATTCTGGGAATTCAATAGCAGATTCAACTCATTGATCGTCAGCTGCGACAGTTCCTCAAAGGTATAATATGGATTTTCGTCTATGATCTTCTGGATCAGGATCGTACGCCCCTGCGACATCTCATAATTTGTCGCCGTCTGGGTTACGGTATCATCCACTGTCATTACGGTCTGGCTTAAAATTGCCGCTTCCAATGAATAAGACTGCAGCGTCTCATTGATATCTTCTATCAGCCTTGTCTCGATCTCCCGGCTTACTTCTTCGTTCTTATTATCTACCGAAACAAGGATGGAATTGGAACTTGCCCCCAGATATCCCTGCTTATACATGGCACCAAGGATCGCATTGACTGCAACATTCGTTGTTGATCCAGTCAACTCCATCCCACTCAGTACAATATTCGCATCCGCATTGACAGCTGTCACTGCAACTACTCTGTCCTGCGCATTGACAGACAGTTCAATACTGGGATTGACATCCAGACCAATGATCGTTTCAACGCGGTTCTGTGCACGATCTCTGACCAGTCCGATCCCAATATTAATGATCAATATCAATATGGCTGCCACCGCAGTATAGCTCTGCCAATAGATCCTTCTTCTCCGTGGTCTGCTATCAAAATCCATTGGGACGATACGATCTTCAGAAAAATGTTCTTCCGCGCATCGTCGCAGAATCTCATCTTTTACATCCGGAACGGCATGATCCAGCGCTTCGCACAATTCCCATTCTACATCAAACTGATTCACGTTCATCCCACTCCTTTCCTAAATTTAAAATTCCAAATAAATGTATTTACTAAAATCATATTTAGAAAATTACATTTCCTCATCTTCCAATATTTTCTGTAACTTTTTGATCGCCCTGTGGTACTTGGACAATACCGTTGCCAGCGGCATACCCAGCCACTCCGCTATCTCCCTGTGCTTCATGCCTCCCACTGCATGAAGTATAACGATCCTGCTTTCCTCTTCTGAAATCCTCGTCAATGCAGCGGATAAAACGATCCTGTCCTCACTTCTGAATTCCTGATTGCCTGCCGCAATCTGTTCCCATTCAAATTCCGGAATATCCGTTATGCGGTTCTGACCTCTGAGTTTCATCAGTGCTAGATTTCTAGCGATAGTAAAGATCCATGCCAACGGCTTCCCTTGCGCATGATAAGACTCTGCATTCAGACATATCTTGACATAAGTCTCCTGAAGTATATCCTCTGCATCCTGCGCATTTTTCAAGATAGATAGCACATAGCCGTATACTGCCGACTTTGTTAATTCATAAATCTCCCCTATCGCATCCGTATGTCCTCTGGCAACTCTGCGCAGATTTATCTCTAATAGTTCGTTCTGGTTTTTGTCCTGCTCATCAGCGGCATCCACCATACTAAGTAAAAACATTGATTCTTCTTCCCTCTTGCTACTATGATAATGCGAAAATCCGTAAAAATATTTCAAAAATGTTTCAAATTTTTAAAATTGTTTTAACTCCGCTTCAAAACCAGACTGTTAAAACATTCGTTAATAACATTCGTTTATAACATCCTGTTCATAACATCCTATTATAAACATTCTTTAATAAGATGCACTGCCCGATCCAGACTGATCTTGCTGGTATTGATACACAGATCGTAATGGCGTCCGTCACCCCACTGGTGCTCGGAATAATAATTATAATAGCTTGCACGATCCTTATCACTGCGCACACACATATCCTCCGCCTGTTTCTCTCCGATTCCATGCTTGTTCATGGTACGTTTAACGCGGTCAGGCATATCCGCATGAATGAATACATTCAGAATATGATCCTGATCATTCAGTACATAATCAGCGCACCTTCCGATAAAGATGCCTGGTCCTTCCCCTGCCAGTCTGCGAATTGTCTCAAACTGCGCCAGATACAGGTCCAGAAGAAGCGGTCTCTGATAAAAATGTCCGTAAGAGGAAGCCCCCATGGCCAATGCATACAAAAAGCTGCTGGTTGGCTTTTCATCATGTCGTTCGAAAATCTCCTTACTGTATCCGCTCTTTTTGGCTGCCTCATCCAAAATTTCCTTATCATAAAATGGAATTTTCAACTCTTCCGCCAGCTTGATGCCGATCTCACGACCGCCGCTTCCCAATTCCCTACCTATTGTGATGATCTGATGTTCATTCATATCCCCAACCCCTTCCTTTTTATATATATTTATCTCCGTACAAATTACTTTTCCCCGGTACTCCACTTGATATCATTATATCAAAAATGGCTGCAAAATGCAGCCATTTGGACAAATCTTAATAATTTACTTTTCTTTAATAAAGACAAAATCAAACGAATACCATCTGACTTTACTAGCCTACAACCTTTTTCACTGCCTCAAGAACACGATCTGCCTGAAACGGCTTAACAATAAAGTCCTTTGCCCCGGACTGGATCGCCTCGATAACCATCGCCTGCTGACCCATAGCAGAACACATAATAACCTTTGCGCCTGCATCAGAAGCCTTAATATCCTTTAACGCCTGAATACCGTCCTTCTCTGGCATGGTAATATCCATCAATACAAGATCAGGCTTTAACTCACCGTACTTTGCAACAGCAATAGCGCCATTCTCAGCCTCTCCTGCCACCTCATAACCATTCTTTGTCAAAATATCTTTAATCATCATACGCATAAATGCCGCATCATCAACTACTAATACTTTAGCCATCTGAATAATACTCCTTAAACCTTATACTTATGGATTCTAACCCTTTTCATACTTAATAACATTCTTAGTATAATACAAAAAATCCGTTTTGTCCATTGCTTTTTTTTTTTCTTCTGTTAAAATCATTCTTATAGTACCAAAAGCGACATTAAATCAATGATCTTAAAGGAGAGAAACAATGAATTTAACGCTTAAAAACATTTTAGCAGTTCTTCCACAAAATGACAAGGATATCACAAAAATTACCAATATTTTTATAGAGGGAGATAAGATCGCCGCTATCGGCGACGATGCGCCGGCAGGCTATAAAGCCGAAAGAACGATTGACTGCACCGGAAAAATGGCAATTCCTGGTCTGGTCAACGCCCATACCCATTCCTATATGGCTTTCATGCGCAATGTTGCGGACGATCTTTCCTTTATGGACTGGCTGTTCGGCAGGATCGATCCCATTGAGCAGAAAATGACAAACGAAGACACTTACTGGGGCGCCAGTCTTGCCATATTGGAAATGATGAAAAGCGGAACCACCTGTTTTAATGATATGCATCTGAATATCCATCAGACCTCCCGCGCTGTCAAAGAATCCGGTATGCGTGCAGTCATCAGCCGCGGTCTGGTGGGAAGCGGTGATGACGAAGCGGGCAGCAGCCGACTTGCACAGGCTTATGAAGAACGGGATGCTTTTCAGGACTGTGACCGCCTCACCTACTTCCTTGGTCCGCACGCGCCTTATACCTGCGATGAAGCATTTCTGAAGATTGTCGCAGCAGAAGCAAAGAAAAATCATATGGGCATCCATATGCATCTTTCCGAAAGCATGACAGAAATAGAAAACTGCCAAAAAGACTACGGATGTACTCCCATCGAACTTGCCGAACGCTGCGGTCTGTTTGAATCTCCATTTATCGCGGCGCACTGCGTACAGATTACGCCTTCTGATATGGATATCATGAAAAAATACGGTGTCAGCATCGTCACCAATCCTGCCAGCAATATGAAACTGGGCAATGGATTTGCACCTGTTCCTGAGATGCTGGAAAAAGGAATCAATGTCTGCCTTGGCACAGACGGCGCAGCCAGCAACAACTCCCTGAATATGTTCCACGAAATGTCCCTGCTTGCGCTCATCCACAAGGGAACGCACCGCGCTTCCCAGTGTATCAGCTCTGCGGAAACCTTCCGCATCGCCACCATCAATGGCGCCAAAGCGCTTGGTCTGGGCAGTGAAATCGGCTCACTGGAAGTAGGAAAGAAGGCAGATATCGCCATTCTCGATCTCAACACCCCTTCCATGTGTCCAAACAACAATCCGATTGCTTCATTATCCTATTCCGCCAATGGATCAGAAATCGATACTGTCATCATCAATGGCGAGCTGACCATGGAACATCGGAAAATATTGACCATGGACGAAGAACGCATCTTATTTGAAAATGAAAAGATCATGAAACGAATAGGATCCCAATTATAAAATACAGAACTTCCAATGCCCACAGTCTTCTATGGGCATTGGAAGTCTTTTTTATAAGCTTTTTTATAAGCCTTTTTAAGATTTTATATTAAATTTTTAAACAGCGGATGAATTCAGATATGCCTCCTGCTCCGGTGTCAGGACATCAATCTTCTTCCCGAGGAAAGCCAATTTGCGGGCTGCCACATCGGCATCCACTTCCTCCGGCACATCGATCAGGCGCTCTTTCAGTTCCGCTCCATGCTCTACCAGATATTTTGCCGACAATGCCTGAATCGCAAAGCTCATATCCATGATTTCCGCCGGATGACCGTCGCCGCAGGCAAGATTGACCAGTCGGCCTTCTCCAAGTACGCATAAGGTGTTTCCATTATTTAACTGATATCCCATAATATTATTGCGAAGCTCCCTGCTCTCTACTGCGATCTCCCGCAGCCTTGCCATATCGATCTCGCAGTCAAAATGACCTGCATTGCAGAGGATCGCACCATCCTTCATCTCATAGAAGTCTTCCTCGTCGATCACCTTATCGCAGCCTGTCACCGTCACAAAGAAATCACCGTAAGCTGCTGCTTCCTTCATCGGCATTACGTCAAAGCCGTCCATGACCGCTTCGATTGCCTTTACCGGATCGATCTCCGTCACGATAACCCTTGCACCCAAGCCCTTTGCTCGCATTGCAACGCCCTTGCCGCACCAGCCGTATCCCGCCACTACAACAATCTTGCCTGCCACGATCAGATTGGTTGTCCTGTTGATACCGTCCCATACCGACTGTCCGGTACCGTATCTGTTATCAAAGAAATGCTTACACTGTGCATTATTTACCTTGACCATGGGAAATTCCAACTTCCCTTCGCGGTTCATTGCCTCCAGGCGGATAATTCCTGTCGTCGTCTCCTCGCACCCGCCGATCACCTCAGGGATCAATGCCTGAAACTTGGTATGCATCATATGAACCAGATCGCCGCCATCATCAATGATGATATTAGGACCGACCTTTAATACTGCCTGAATGTGCGACTCGTATTCTTCTGCGGTACAGGCGTGCCATGCATGGACCTCCAGTCCAGCCTTCACCAGAGCTGCCGCCACATCATCCTGTGTAGATAAGGGATTGGACCCCGTCACATACATCTCTGCGCCCCCCGCCTGTAATACCTTACACAGATATGCTGTCTTCGCTTCCAGATGTACGGAAAGCGCAATCTTTTTTCCGGCAAACGGCTTTGTCTTTTCAAATTCCTCCTCCAATGTTCTAAGAAGATCACAATGTTTTTTCACCCATTCTATCTTCATCTCTCCACTGGGAGCAAGGTTTAAGTCTCTGATTTCGCTGTTATTCATATGCGGTTCTCCTTTTTATTATTATTAAATTTATTATTTGCTTATAATATTTTTATGTAATTTTTATTTTTATTATTTTTTACTTTTATTGTTTTTCTCATTTTTAGGAATAATATGTATTCCGCTCGGAGCAACAAAAACCGCCAAATCAATATTTTCTGCTTTCTAGCATGATCCGTTTTAAA
>CAMWHY010000066.1 GCA_947174185.1 uncultured Lachnospiraceae bacterium
CGGAAGAAGAACGTAAGCGCGCCGAGGAAGAAGCGGCACGTAAGGCAGAAGAAGAACGCATCAAAGCGGAAGAAGAACGTAAGCGCGCCGAGGAAGAAGCGGCACGTAAGGCAGAAGAAGAGGCAGCACGTAAAGCGGAAGAGGAGCGTAAGCGTGCGGAAGAAGAAGCGGCACGTAAGGCAGAAGAAGAACGCATCAAAGCGGAAGAGGAGCGTAAGCGCGCAGAAGAAGAAGCGGCGCGTAAGGCAGAAGAAGAACGCATCAAAGCGGAAGAGGAGCGTAAACGCGCGGAAGAAGAAGCAGCACGTAAGGCGGAAGAAGAACGCATCAAAGCGGAAGAGGAGCGTAAGCGCGCGGAAGAAGCGGCGCGTAAGGCGGAAGAAGAACGTATCAAAGCGGAAGAAGAGGCGGCACGTAAGGCGGAGGAAGAACGCAGGAAAAAAGAGATCGAAGAATTGTGCGCTGATGCCCAGAGTGCGGGTACAAAGGCGTTAAATAAGGCAAAAAAATCTGTAGAGACTGCGAGAGCAGATCTTGAGACAGCATTAGATAAGTTTCATTCTTATTACCAGAAGGCTGGCAAGGATGTAGACAATAAAGAGATGAAGGAGATGTTTTGCGAGATTGAGGAGAATCTTGGCATCCTCTATTATCAGGAGAAATCGTATAAGCTGGCGGCGCCGCTTTTGAAAGATGCAAGTGAGAATGGAAGAAACAGAGCCAAGGTCTATATGGCAGAATGGTGTCTGCGGAGCCGTAAGGAACTTCCAGAAGATCCGGAGGAGTTGAAAAAGAAGCTGGAAGAGGCTTTGGCAGATGAGAACCTGATGAAGAAATATCCGGAAGACCAGATACTGGCGAATATGATTCTGGCACGGATTCACTTGGAAGGCATCGGGGTGAAGAAGAATCCTGCGGAAGCATTTAAATATTATCTAAAATGTGCGGAGCTTGGTGATGTGGAAGCAATGGCGATGGTGGGCAACTGCTATCTGTATGGCGAAGGCATAAAGAAGGATACCAAGACAGCGTTTACATGGAATGAAAAAGCAGCTAAGGCTGGCAATGAACGGGCGATCCGTAATGTGGCGGTCAGCTATGATTTCGGAACCGGAGTAAAGAAGGATCCGAAACAGGCGGTGGAGTGGTATAAAAAATTACTGGAGATCCTTGGCAATGACAGATTTGCAAAATACAGGATTGCGATATGTTTAAGTGATCCTGACCGCGAGTATGGCATCAAGCCGACTCAGGAGATGTATGAGGAGGCGGTTTTTTATGCAAAGCAGGCGGTTGAAGAAGGGGAGAAAAATGCCAATTATATTCTGGGTTATTGTTACACCTTTGGCAAGGGAGTCAACAAGGACCACGAGCAGGCATACCAGTATTATGCCAAGGCTGCTAATCAGGGGCACCAGAAAGCAAAGGAAAAACTGAATAACTTTGTAAAGACCAACATGGGGTATGTTTATAAGTAAAAGATAAGACTGGTGAAAAAGGGAGATGGAGCATCTCCCTTTTTTATGGATTAAACTACCGGAAAGGTCTTGACTTTTGATTAGAGTTTATTTATAATTAACTCCGTGAGTTTTTGAAATCGTGGCGGGGTGTGGCTCAGTTTGGCTAGAGCGCCGTGTTAGGGACGCGGAGGCCGCAAGTTCGAATCTTGTCACTCCGATTGGACTCTGCTGAAGAAGCCTTGTTTGATCGCAAGGCTTCTTTTCGCAGAGTGACACGAAAGTTGTCAGGTGAGATTTCGGTATTGATGGAAATAATCCTGACAGGATATATGATGGGGAGCAGAGAATCTGTCGGGAATACGGATGGGGGAATTAGTGAAATGATCAAAAGCATGACTGGATTTGGACGTTGCGAGATGGAGGAAGACGGTCGTAAGTTCACGGTGGAAATGAAGGCGGTCAATCATCGGTATCTGGATGAGAATATTAAGATGCCGAAAAAGCTGAATTTTTTTGAAGCGTCCATCCGCAATCTGATGAAGGAATATGCCCAGAGGGGTAAGGTGGATATTTTTATCACCTTTGAGGACTATACGGAAGAAAATGTTACCATTAAATATAACCATGATATTGCAGCGGAATATCTTTCTTATCTGAAGCAGATGAAAGAGGATTTCGGCTTAGAGGATGATATCCGTGTATCGACGCTTTCCCGTTATCCGGAAGTGTTTACGATGGAAGAGCAGCCAATTGATGAGGGAAAACTCTGGGGACTTTTAGAAAAGACCCTGAGGGGAGCTGCTGAAGCATTTGTGGAAGCCAGACAGAGAGAAGGCGAGAACCTGAAAAATGACCTGATTGGTAAGCTGGATGGGATGTTAAAGGTGGTAGATGAGATTGCAGCAAGATCACCGGAAATTGTCAAGGAATATCAGGTAAAGCTTCAGACAAAGATCAGGGAAATGCTTTCGGATGTGCAGATTGATGAAGGGCGTCTGCTGACAGAGGTCACGATCTTTGCGGACAAGGTCTGTGTGGATGAGGAAATTGTCCGGCTGCGCAGCCATATTGAGACGACGAAGAAAACGCTGACTGATGGTGGAAGCGTAGGACGCAAGCTTGACTTTATTGCCCAGGAAATGAACCGGGAGGCGAATACGATTCTTTCCAAGGTGAATGACCTGAAGCTGTCGGCTTACGGAATCGAGTTAAAAACTGAGATTGAGAAGGTACGTGAACAGATACAGAATATAGAATAGTTGAGGACACCTGCTTGAGTAAGCTGATTCACATTGGATATGGTAATGTTGTAAATGTAGAGAAGATCATTTCGATTGTCAGTCCTGATGCCGCACCGATCAAACGTCTGGTGCAGCATGCAAAGGAAAAAGGTCTCGCGATCGATGCAACGCAGGGACGTAAGACCAAGGCGGTGATCGTGATGGAAAATCAGCAGGTGGTTCTTTCGGCACTCCTGCCGGAGACGATCATGGGCAGAGCGCAGACAGAGGACGGTGAAATAGTTGAAACGTGAAGGAATTCTTGTAGTATTATCAGGATTTGCCGGAACCGGTAAGGGAAGTGTGGTACATGGTCTGATGGAACAGTATGAGCAATATGCGCTGTCTGTCTCCATGACGACGAGGAAACCACGCCCTGGAGAAGAAGAAGGGGTTTCCTATTTCTTTGTGGATAGAGAGCGTTTTGAAGAGGAAATTAAGAACGACGGTCTGATTGAGTATGCTTCTTACTGTGATAATTATTATGGAACGCCTAAGAAGTATGTACAGCAGCAGTTAAAGGAGGGCAGAGACGTCATTCTTGAAATTGAGATTCAGGGGGCGCTTAAGATCAAAGAACAGTTCCCGACGGCGCTTCTCCTGTTTATTGTTCCACCTTCAGCGGCAGAGTTAAAAAGGCGGTTGGTCAGCAGGGGGACGGAGACGCCGGAAGTTATAGAAAAGCGGATGCGAAGAGCGGCGGAAGAAGCGGAGGGAATAGATGAGTATGATTATATCATCGTCAATGATTCTTTAGAGGACTGTATCAGGAAAACCCATGAAGTGATCAATGCCGCCCGGTTAACTCCGGTACGTAATGAGGCATTCATCAAGGGAATTCAGAGTGAATTGGTCGAGATAAGCCAGAAATAAATAATAAGGAGAATGAAATTATGTTACACCCATCTTACACAGATCTTATGGCAGTTGTAAACAGTGATGTTGAGCCGGGAGAAGAGCCCGTGGTTGCAAGCCGTTATTCCATTGTTATGGCGACTGCAAAAAGAGCAAGACAGATCATAGCTGGCGATGCACCGCTGGTATATAGCAAAGGGAAAAAACCCCTGTCTATGGCGGTAGAGGAACTGAATGAATCAAAGATAAAAATACTTGGCGACGAGGATTAATATAGCCATGATAGCGTGTTCTTTGAATGTGTCAAAGACACGCTATTTTTACTTTTGGTGTGGGAGATATTTTTTATGAATGTATTGTTGGTCTCTCTGGGATGTGATAAAAATCTGGTGGATAGTGAAATGATGTTAGGCATGCTCGTGGATGCGGGATATCAGATTACGGATGATGAATCCGAAGCTGATATTATCATTGTCAATTCCTGCTGTTTTATCATGGATGCAAAACAGGAAAGCATTGATACCCTGATTGAGATGGGGACGTTAAAAGAGCAGGGAAGATGTAGGGCATTGATCGTGACCGGATGTCTGGCACAGCGCTATGCGAAAGAGATCCATGAGGAGATCCCGGAGGTGGATGCGGTCATCGGGACGACGGGAGCCGGTCAGTTGATCACGGTGATCGAAAGTATTCTTGCCGGCAAGAGCAGGGATGCGGTTATGGAAACTGATCATGAGCCGCTGTATGGTAAGAAAAGGATTTTGACGACAGGAGGCTATTATGCATATCTGAAGATTGCGGAGGGATGCGATAAGCATTGTACCTATTGTATCATTCCGAAGGTTAGGGGGCATTACCGCTCCGTTCCGCTGGAAGCGCTTCTGGCAGAAGCGGAAAAGCTTGCCAAGCAGGGAGTAAAAGAACTGATTCTTGTGGCGCAGGAGACGACGGTATATGGGCAGGATCTTTATGGGAAAAAATTATTACCGGAGCTTCTCAGAAGGCTGTGCAGGATCGATGGGATCGAATGGATACGCCTTATGTACTGCTATCCGGAGGAGATCGATGAGGAATTGATCCGGACGATGAAGGAAGAGAAAAAGATATGTCATTATCTTGATCTGCCGATTCAGCATGCAGATGATCAGATCCTTCAGAGGATGGGGCGCAGGACAAACAGGAACAGCCTAAGGGAGATGATAGGAAGGCTGCGTAACGAGATGCCGGATATCTGTCTCAGAACAACTCTGATTACCGGATTTCCGGGAGAAACCAAGGAGATGTTTGAAACGCTCGCTTCGTTTGTGGATGAGATGGAGTTTGACAGACTTGGGGTATTTACATATTCCGCAGAGGAAGATACGCCGGCAGCAGGGATGCCGGATCAGATTGCGGAGGAGGAGAAGGAATTTCGCAGGAATGAGATTATGCTGCTGCAGCAGGAGATTGCATTTGAAAAGGCAGAAGCTATGGTCGGCCGGGTGCTTCCCGCTATGGTGGAGGGACGTCTTCCCGACGAGGGTGTGGTCGTTGCAAGAACTTATATGGATGCCCCTGGTATAGATGGTAATGTATTTATTGAGACAGACAGGGATTTTTACAGTGGTACGATGATAAATGTCCGGATTACCGGAAGCAATGAATATGATCTGATTGGAGAACTGGCGGATGAATCTACCTAATAAACTGACATTATTTCGAGTGATATTGATCCCGTTTTTTCTATTCTTTTTATTGACGGGATATGGCGGAGCATACAGCAAGTGGATCGCACTGGGTATCTTTGCGGTGGCGAGCCTGACGGATCTTTTGGATGGAAAGATTGCGAGGAAGTATCATCTGGTTACGAACTTTGGCAAATTTATGGATCCATTGGCGGATAAGCTGCTAGTGTGCAGCGCCATGATTGCATTTATTGAACTGGGACGGATGCCGTCATGGGTTGTTATTATCATTATCAGCAGGGAATTTGCAATCAGCGGATTCCGCCTGGTGGCGGCTGACAATGATGTTGTGATCGCGGCGAGCTGGTGGGGAAAGATCAAGACGGTCTCCCAGATGGTCATGGTCATCCTGATGATTGCGGATATTGAACAGCTTGCTCTGGTGACAGAGGTCATCATGTGGCTGGCGCTGGTGCTGACACTGGTTTCCATGATCGATTATTTTATTAAAAACAGGGGTGTTATGAAGGGTTCCATGTAGTTCACCTTGAGTTATGTAAACCGTGAAATAAGCCGGATAAAATTGTTTTGTAATTGACTAGCTAAGTATAAAAGGTGAGAGGATGAGGAAAGAGATATGACTGCTGAAACCATATTTGTTGGAACAGAACTGCTGCTAGGGAATATCGTAAATACGAATGCCGCTTATCTTGCGGAGCGGTTGGCGGTATTGGGGTTTTCAATGTTTTATCAGACCACTGTAGGGGATAATGCAGAGCGTCTGGAGGGATGTATACGTCAGGCGTTGGACAGGTCAGATATCGTGATTCTGAGCGGGGGACTTGGACCGACGCAGGATGATATTACAAAGGAAACTGCAGCGAAGGTGATGGGAAAGGAGCTTCTCTTGAATGAAGATGCCAAAAAGCAGATTGAGGCGTATTTTGCAAAAAAAGGGAAGACCATGGCGGAGAACAATCTGAAACAGGCGATGATGCCGAAGGATGCTATGATGCTCGATAACACCAATGGAACAGCGCCTGGAGTCATTATGGAGGAAAATGGTAAGATCATAGTGCTGCTTCCCGGTCCGCCGGAAGAACTTAGCCTGATGTTTGAAAGATCGGTGGTTCCTTATCTGCAGAGCAAAGTATCGCAGGTAATCTATTCTGCGATGGTGAAAGTATGTGGAGTGAGCGAGAGCGATGTTGCGCAACAGCTGGATGATCTGATCCGAAGTACTGGAGATGTGACGGTGGCTCCCTATGCCAAGATCGGGGAAGTGCATCTGCGTGTGACTGCAAAGGCGGAGGATGAGAAACAGGCGAAAAAGCTGGTTAAGCCTGTGATCAAGGACATTAAGGCAAGACTTGGCGATGCGGTGTATACAACGCATGAGGAGGTCAGTCTGGAGCAGAGCGTAGTTGATCTTTTATTGGCGAATAATCTTACGGTGACAACGGTCGAATCCTGCACCGGAGGACTTTTAGCAGGGCGTCTGATCAATGTGCCGGGTGTTTCTGAAATTTTTAAAATGGGACATATTACATATTCCAATAAAGCAAAACGAAAGATCGTCGGTGTCAGGAGAAAGACGCTGGAAAAATACGGCGCGGTCAGCGGGCAGGTTGTGAAAGAGATGGTGGGTGGCGTATTACAGATTACCCGCGCGGATGTGGCGGTTTCCGTCTCCGGCGTGGCGGGACCTGACGGCGGGACTCCGGAGAAACCGGTGGGTCTTGTCTATATCGCATGCAGCGTCTGTGGTACAGTTACGGTACAGGAGTGCCATTTCAGCGGGACCAGAAGAAAGATCAGGGAGAGTGCCGTTGCTGCTGCGCTGGTCTTGATGCGCAGATGTATCATGGCTTATAGCAGCAAGGTAACCTTTGGAGATCATAAATCTTAAATAGTTCTTGCGAAAGCTGTATATTTGTGCTAAGGTGTTTCTATCAGATTCTATGGTATGCAGGTTGCATGATGCAAGCTGCGTTATCATCTCAGGATATTCATCCGGGCGTACAGCCAAAGATCCAAGGAGAAATAGATGAAGGAGGGATGCCTTTGAGGGAGTTTTAATGGACAGTTTATATGCTAAGATGCTCTTGACAAGGAGTACAAGATAAAAATATTGAAATTAGGATAATAAATTTTTTATCATAACTTCTTGACAAAAACGAACATATGTTTTATTATTCTTGATAGAACATTTGTTTGGAGTTTGGATAATTTTTTATATAAGGAGAGATTGATCAATGGAAAGAGAAGAAAAATTAAAAGCATTAGAAGCAGCCATGATGCAGGTGGAAAAACAGTTTGGCAAGGGCTCCGTTATGAAACTGGGTGATCCCGCATCCAAGTTAAACGTTGAGACGATTCCGACCGGGTCCTTAAGCCTTGATATTGCGCTGGGGCTTGGAGGAATCCCGAAGGGGCGTGTGATAGAGATCTATGGACCGGAATCTTCCGGTAAGACCACAGTTACTCTGCATATGATTGCAGAGGTACAGAAGAGGGGCGGCATCGCAGGATTTATTGATGCAGAGCATGCGCTGGATCCTACGTATGCGGCAGCGATTGGTGTAGATGTGGACAATCTTTATATCAACCAGCCGGATTATGGCGAGCAGGGATTGGAGATCGCGGAGGCTATGGTGCGTTCCAGCGCAATGGATATCGTTGTTGTTGACTCGGTTGCGGCATTGACTCCTAAGGCGGAGTTGGAAGGAGATATGGGAGATTCCCATGTGGGGCTTCAGGCAAGATTGATGTCACAGGCGCTTCGTAAGCTGGCAGGCGCCATCAGCAAGTCTAATTGTACTGTAGTATTTATCAACCAGTTGCGTGAAAAGGTCGGGATCATCTACGGGAATCCCCAGGTTACCACTGGCGGAAACGCCTTAAAATATTATGCGTCTGTTCGAATGGATGTCCGCAGGGTGGAGCAGTTGAAGCAGGGCGGCGACTTTGTCGGAAACAGGACAAAGGTAAAGATTGTGAAGAATAAAGTGGCTCCGCCTTTTAAGGAAGCAGAGTTTGATATTATGTTTGGCGAGGGGATCTCTTATGAAGGAGATCTGCTGGATCTGGCGGCGGAGATTGACGTCATCAATAAGAGCGGTGCGTGGTATGCATATCAGGGCAATAAGATAGGGCAGGGCAGGGAGAATGCAAAGATCTTCTTAAAGGATAATCCTGAGATTTGTGCTGATATCGATCGCAAGGTAAGAGAGCATTTCAATCTGGGCGGAATTCCTTCCGAAATGGATGGAAAGAAGAAATCGCCAAAGAAATCTTCGGAGAAGACGGAAGCGTGATAGCAGGATGGTTGAGGATGCATGGATACCAGAAGGACAGAATTGTTATGTTAGTAACGAAGATACAGGAATATTCTAAGAAGCGTTATCAGATATGGTTAGATGGTGAGGTCGCCTTTGTGTTATACAAAGGCGATCTGCGCCATTATGGGATCAGGGAGGGTGAAGAGCTGGACGAGGCTGTCTTTGAACTGATCCAAAAAGAGGTATTATCCAAAAGAGCGGAGAAAAGGGCGCTTCATCTTTTGGAGAAAAGAGATTATACGGCGGCAGGGTTACAGCGAAAGCTGACCGGGGGCGGATATTCCGAAGAGATTGCAAAAGCGGTGGTTGATGTCATGAAAAGCTATCGTTATATTGACGATACACGGTATGCTGATCAGTATATTCGATGTTATACCGGTAGAAAGACAAGGCGGTCGATTTGTGCCAAGCTGGTGGAAAAGGGGATTGCAAAAGATGTGATTGCAGATGCTTATGAGCGGTTTGATGAGGAAGGCAATGAAGCGAATGAGGAAAACATGGCGGTGGAATTGTTGAAAAAACGTCATTATGAGGGTGGTCCCATCGAAAAAAAGGAGATGGACCGGCATATTGCATTTTTGCTGCGACGAGGGTTTTCGATTTCCTGCATTCGGAAGGCGATGGCGGAGCTTCGGAGCGGATATGATGAATATCATGAAGATATTTTTTAGGGAAATACTGATTTCATCAGTGCTTCCTGGAGATCATTCTGCGTCTGGCATGATTGGTCTGTAAGAAAGAGCGTATGTTTTGCAGGAGGGTTTGGGTTTATCTTTGCAGGTAAGTTGAAGATTTGCTTGACATAATATAGGAAAACAGGTAAAATTGAACTGTTGTAGTGACGACGATTATATTGTTATAGGTACAATGAAAACTTAATAAGGAGGTGCTCCTGTAGATGCTTCAAATAATAGTGACAGTGATTGTGACGCTTTTGATCGCAATTCCTGTGACTGCTAAGGTTTCTATTGACCGCTATAAAAAGGAGGTTGAAGGAAAGATTGGCAGCGCGGAGGAAAAAGCCAGAGCTATTATCGATGACGCTTTGAAGAATGCGGAAAGCAAGAAACGTGAATCATTGCTGGAAGTAAAGGAAGAGACTATCAAAGCAAAAAGCGAGCTGGATAAGGAGATCAAGGAACGGCGTAATGATATACAGCGTTCTGAGAGACGGATTCAGCAGAAGGAAGAGAACATCGATAAAAAGCTGGATGCGATTGAACGGCGGGAATCTAATCTTGCTGCTAAAGAAGAAAAGCTTGCAAAGCAGCGGGAAGAAGTTTCTAAATTAAATGAGCAGCGCGTACAGGAACTGGAGCGAATTTCCGGATTAACCTCTGAACAAGCAAAAGAATTCTTATTGAAAGTTGTTGAAGAAGATGTAAAACATGAAGCGGCAGTGATGATTAAAGAAACAGAACTGCGTGCGAAGGAAGAAGCCGATAAGAGGGCAAAGGAGTATGTGGTCAGCGCCATTCAGAGATGTGCGGCCGATCATGTTTCCGAGACTACGATTTCGGTTGTCCAGCTTCCGAATGATGAGATGAAGGGACGCATCATAGGTCGAGAGGGAAGAAATATCAGAACTCTGGAAACGATGACCGGTGTGGAACTGATTGTTGATGATACGCCGGAAGCGGTTGTATTGTCCGCATTTGATCCTGTAAGGCGTGAAGTTGCAAGGATCGCGTTAGAGAAGCTGATCGTTGATGGGCGTATCCACCCTGCCCGTATTGAGGAAATGGTGGAAAAGGCAAAGAAAGAAGTCGAGGCGATGATCAAGGAAGAAGGAGAAGCTACACTGCTGGAAGTTGGTGTACATGGCATTCATCCGGAACTTGTCAAATTGCTTGGACGTTTAAAATTCCGTACCAGCTTTGGACAGAATGCATTGAAGCATTCGATCGAAGTGTCGCAGCTGTCAGGACTATTGGCATCAGAACTTGGACTTGATGTCAGAATGGCAAAGCGTGCAGGTCTTTTACATGATATTGGTAAGGCAGTCGATCATGATATGGAAGGATCGCATATCCAATTAGGAGTTGAATTGTGTAAAAAGTATAAGGAATCTGCAACTGTGATCAATGCAGTAGAATCCCATCATGGTGATGTGGAGCCGCAGTCCCTGATTGCATGTCTGGTACAGGCGGCGGATACGATATCTGCGGCAAGGCCCGGTGCAAGACGGGAAACACTGGAAACATATACAACAAGGTTAAATCAGTTAGAAGAAATTACAAACACTTTCAAAGGAGTTGACAAATCTTTTGCTATTCAGGCAGGTAGAGAGGTTCGCGTTATGGTAGTTCCTGAGCAGATCAATGATGCTGACATGGTGATACTTGCAAGGGATATTTCAAAGAAGATTGAGGAAGAAATGGAATATCCGGGACAGATCAAAGTCAGTGTGATCAGGGAATCCAGAGTAGTAGATTACGCTAAGTAAGTGAGCGATCATGGAATAGTATTTTGGATGATAAGTCAGTGAAAGGTCCGAGACTTTTGTCTTGGACTTTTTCATATCTGCAGGGCAGATGTTGATTGTAAAATTGTGCCTGCGGCGTGGGTTCGCAGGTTGCGGAAAGGTATGGTTATTAAGGTATCAGAATGAGTACGTATATGAAAACATACTCTGGTTTAAGGATTGACCCCTTTGATCCAAAGCCGGAGGAGATTCACATTGAGGATATTGCGCATGCCTTATCTCTTATCTGTAGAGGGAATGGACAGGTGACGCATTTTTATTCGGTAGCACAGCATTGTCTGAACTGCGAGAAGGAGGCAGAAGCGAGAGGCTATAACAGGAGACTTCGGCTGGCATGTCTTTTGCATGATGCTTCCGAAGCATACCTGAATGATATTATCAGACCGGTAAAACAGTATCTGGAAAAATATAAAGAAACAGAGGATCATTTTTTAGAGGTGATCTATCAGAGCTTTGGTCTGGGGGATCTGACAAAGGAAGAGTGGGACGTGGTCAGAGAGATCGACGATGCATTGCTGGACTATGATCTTGTGGAACTTTTGCATGAACCGATGCCAGAAGGGGGATATCAGTTCATATCTTTGCCGGATATTGAGCAGAAACCGTTTGAAGAAGTGGAAGCGGCGTATATCAGGAAAGCAAAAGAACTGATGGAGATCTGAAAATAAAAGCTGACACTGGGGAAACGATTGGTTTGAAGTAGATATCTATGGGCATACTTTTTATCAGAGCAAACTATTTTCTTATGATTTTGGTGAGTGCTCTCATTTTGTATTGGATATATAAAGGATCAAAAAAGTATGCAGCATATTTTGGACTATATCATGGAGCATGGTTCGGACACATACCGTGATAAACCCTTTAATGAAGTCGATTTTCTGGCACTGTCCCAATTTGCTTATTTAAAATTAAAAGATTTGGTTCCGAAGATGGGAGGTTCCGGCAGAGGAATCCCGATCCGGGAGCTTGCCTGTCATCCGGGAAGTTTTCGGATGGTACAGGAGAACTGGTTTGGACGCGAGAACTGGCGGCTGCTGCAGCTGATGGCAGAGAGTGAGCGGTATGGAAATATTCTTGTAGGAAATTATGCGGAATGTTATCAGAATAAATATGAAATTCAATTTCAGGCGCTGACATTTTGGTGGAGGCAGGATCGTATATGCGTATGTTTTCGAGGGACGGACGAGTCCGTGGCAGGATGGAAGGAAGATTTTAATCTTGCGGTTTTTCCAAGGACATCCGGACAGGAGATGGCAAGAACTTATCTGAGGCTGATTGCCAAACATTACCCTGGGAAATTATATGTAGCAGGTCATTCTAAAGGAGGCAATCTGGCGCTGTATGCGGCGGTTAATGCGACGCAGTCTGTGCAGGAACGTATCTTGCGCGTCTATGATTATGATGGACCTGATGGGGGTCTGGAACCCGCTGCTTATCAGCGGGTGAGGGAAAAGGTTAGAAAATATGTGCCACAGCAGTCGTTTGTCGGTATGCTTCTGGATCAGGGAGTATCCTGTCGGATTGTCCAAAGCAGCGGTTTTGGACTGATGCAGCACAATCCCTATCTTTGGTGGATCAAGCATGGGAGATTGGTTTTGTGCCGTAGAAGGACGCTGACAAGCAAGATGATTGTCGGATTGTGCAATCGCTGGATCGCTTCCATGAATCGTACCCATAGGAGCGGGACTATAGAGACTTTATTTGATATTATCAGATATTCGGGTAAGGAGAATCTATATCATTTGGGAGATGACTGGAAAGCCAGTATCTATCTCCTGTTTGCCGCGTTGGTGGAAAAATTGCAATGCAGAAAATGTTCTATTAAGGTAAGGCCATTGACGGCGCCCGGCTGCCCAAAGCCAAGGCACAGACGTTCCGGATGCCATTGAACGCCCAGAACAGGGAGAAGGGGATGGCACATGGCTTCGATAACATGGTCCGGCGCAGTCTGTAGGATTTCAAGACCGGGTGCAGGCTGGAAGACGGCTTGATGGTGGCAGCTATTGACTGTACAGGTGGAGCCATATAATCTCTCAAAGAAGCTTCCTTTTTGATTCCATGTTTTATGCAGGATATCTTTTTGGGGATGGTAGTGTGAGTTTCCGGGTTTCAAGTCCTGGACCAGTGTGCCGCCAAAGTAGATTTGTATCAGTTGAAAGCCTTTGCAAATGCCGAGCACAGGCTTTTTTTGATAGATAAAATCATCCAGAAGAGATAACTGTGCAAGGTCTTTTTGCAGCTCGATATTTCGTGATCCGGCATTTGCGCAGTTGTAAAGATCAGGGCTGATATCGCCGCCGCCCGGAAGGATCAGCATATCAAACGCAGTGCAGGATTCGGTGGACAGGGTTGTCGTATAAGGGATTTCCAGATATTCCAGAACAGCTTCATAATTGTGCGCGTCAGGGCCGTTCTGGGCGATTAGTATGTGGGGCGGTGTTTGCATAAGGGGTACCTTTGACCATTAGATTTTTGTAAGGAATTAACAAATATTCCTTGTTTTATCGTCTTACATATAGTATATTTATTATATATAAATTTGTGCCAGATGGAACGCAAAATATAGAAAAATGGTATGACAGTTTCATTGGGCGTCTGTAACCGAACAGCTGGAAAACATCAAAAAGGGAAATGACAAAAAGAAAAGTGCAGTTCTGGGGAGTAGGCAATGAAGAAAAGATTAAATATAGGATTGTTTGTTAGTAATTTAATCAATGATTTTGATATTGCAGTGTACCGTGGTGTGGAACGCGGGGCACAGGAGATGGATGCCAATCTGATCGTATTCCCGGGGAGGTATTTGCGGGGTCAGTACAATGATAAAGAGAGGACCAAATCAGAATACCAGTATAATACGGTTTTTGCTTATGCAGATAAGCAGAATATTGATGTCCTTTTGGTTTTGCTGGGAACCATAGGGACCGTGATTACGGAAGAGGAAAAGAAAACTTTTCTGGATATGTACCGTGATATTCCGGTTATTATTCTGGCAGATGAAATGCCGGGATATAAATGTCTTGTGTTTGAAAATCGCAGTGGTCTAAAGGACGGAATCGTAGATCTGATTGTGAATAAGAAAAGAAAGAATATTGGTATTGTCAGCGGACCGATGACGAATGAGGATGCTATCGAACGTCTGAATGTTTATAAAGAAACATTACAGGATTATGGGCTTGAGGTGTCCGAGGATAAGATCGTTTATGGTAACTTTTCTGAATATACGGAAGAAATCGTGGAAGATCTTCTTACCAGAAATCCTGAAATGGATGCAATCGTCTTTGCCAATGATCAGATGGCGATTGGCGGATACAATACGATCAAGAAACATAATCTTGTAATCGGAAAAGATATTGCGGTTATGGGCTTTGATGATTCCCCGATGGCAACGGTGCTGGTGCCGAATCTTTCTACGGTCCGGGCGGATGCGGTAGAACTGGGACGCAGGGGAGCGATTGAGGCGGTAGAATATGTGACCAAGGGGGATTGTAATTGTCTTCCGATCAAAACAGAGATGGTCTTTCGGGAATCAACAGGACCTTCTCAGGGCAATTCTGCGATTGATGTTAAGAGCGTAAAGTTCAAGGAATGGCTGCAGGAGGATCAGAATAAGCTTGCCCGGGAGATGATGAATGTTTTATACGGGGATCGTTTTTTGGAAGAAAACCAGAAGATCTTTGTGTCCAACATTATTGATTATATCCAATGCTTCTTGCGGTTTGTTCAGGAAAAAGATGCTGAGATTTCTGTAGCAAAAACCAATGTGCAGATTGGAGATGCTTTGACGGCTGTTCATGGTGAACATACGGAAGTTCATCTTCTGATCCAGCTGTTCGGTATACTCTCCGATGTTGCAAAGATATATGCCAAGGACAAGGAAAAAGAAGTCAAAGAACTCTTATATTCCAATATGCGGCGCCTTACGATGGTTGTTACGGCGTTGAGGCAGGAAAGAGAAACGGAGCTGGATGCACTTCTGTGGATGTCCAATTCCATTGCAAGGGATATGCTGGTATATGGTGACGATAGTGACCAAAGTTTTTCTACGGTTTCAGATAAATTGATTCGTTTGGGATTTAAGAGTGCGTATCTGTATGCCATGGAGTCTCCGTTTATCAATCAGGAAGAAGGTTCATGGAATGATTGGTGTATTCCTGAAAAAATGCTGCTCAAATCCTTCTTTTATAATGATGGACAGCCGCCCCGTTCGGTAGAGGGAAAAGAGCAGGAGATCCCGTCAATGCGGCTTTTTGATAATCCTTTTGTTCAACAGGATCAACGTCATACACTGCTGCTCAATATGATTTTTATCAATGAGGAACAGTTGGGACTTCTGCTTTGCGAGATTGATTCGAGAAAGCTGCAGTATATGAATTCTGTCAACGCACAGCTTTCTTCTGCGCTTAAAATCATTCATATGTTAAAGATGCAGGTTGGTATCCAGAGGCAGTTAGAGGAAAGCCTGGAGAAGATCAAGGAGAGCAATCAGGTTTTAGAGACGATTTCTAAAGTGGATGCGCTGACCGGCGTTTATAACAGGCGCGGGTTCTATGAGATGGCGGCGAAGATGTTACATAATAAGAGCAACCGGAGTAAGAAGGTGATTCTGCTCTTTGCCGATCTGGATAATCTGAAATCCATTAATGACAAGCTTGGGCATGAGGAAGGAGATTTTGCGATCCGGAGTATTGCTACGGTTCTGACAGATTCCATGCGTGCAACGGATATCGTAGCCAGGATCGGCGGTGATGAATTTGTGGCGATGGCAGCTGCGGAGCCCGATACGGAGGGGGAAATGATCAAGCAGAGGATCAAGACTCTGTTGAAAGAGTTTAATGACCGCAGTGATAAGAACTATTATGTCGATGCCAGCGTGGGATATTCAGAATTTCTTTGCAAAGATGACGTTGTTTTGGAGGATTATCTGGGACAGGCGGATGAAAAACTTTATGAGGATAAGCAGAAGAAACGTAAGGATATCATGAAATAATACTCTATAGAAATAGGATCTTATAAAAGAATTTTTTGAAATTACATTTAAAAATTAATGAAATGCATAGACCCTCTTCGCGGCCTCTGCTACTATTTAAA
>CAMWHY010000067.1 GCA_947174185.1 uncultured Lachnospiraceae bacterium
GTATCTATATGCTGCCGGTTATTATGGGGCTGGTGGTGCTTTTTGTAAAGGAAGGGAAATGGAGGGCGCTGACGGCGGCATATGCCTATTTATTTCTTGTTAACTTCTATACCGCTTATATGGTCGGCTTTTTTTCTCTGTTTCTGCTGCTTGCTCTTATGTGGGCAGAATATGGAAAGTCATGGAAGCAGTATATCATACCGGGGTTCCGTTTTGCAGGTCTGGTAATTCTGGCAGCCCTGATGGGGGCGGTATTTTTAGTGCCGGCGGCGTATGCCCTGCTGATTGCCGGAGCACCGGACACGACAGGATTTAGCGCCCTACGGTTGACATTATGGGATCTGTATGGCAATCTTTTTCTGGGACAGATGCAGACGTTGGAAGGGATCTTTCCGATGATCTATTGCGGTATCGCCGCTGTTTATCTGGTTCCGCTTTTTTTTATGGACCGACGGACCGGAAAAAAAGCAAAGGCAGTCGGGGCAGTACTTCTTGCAATTCTGATCCTATGTTCCCTTTGGCTTCCGGGGTATATGTTTCTTCACTGTTTTGATGCGCCGGATGTCAATGGTTACCGGTTTGGATTTCTATTCAGCTTTCTATTGGCATCGGTTGGCTGTGCGCAGTGGAACAGGACAGGAAATGTCAGTTCTAAAAAGCTTGTCATAATCGCAGCTCTAAATATTGTAATCTATTATCTGGTTTATCTGTGGCAGGGGCAAAGTCTTGAAGCGGAGTATCAAAGCGCTTCTATCTTAGGATGGGAGATCAATATCCTCTTTCTTGTTCTATTCTGCGCCCTGATGTGTTATGCGGGAAGGGGAGAAGGGACAGGGAGAAAAGCGGAAAAGCTGCTGGTCGTACTGATGGCATCCGAACTTATCGTAAATGGATTTTTCTGTATTACCAGAGCCGGTTATCTGCCGGGGGATTATCAGGTTATCTATAACAATTGGATGGAAAGCGCGGAAGAAACCATCCGTGCTGTCAGACAAGAGGATGACGGGTTTTACCGTATTAGTTATCAAAATGCCGTTGCCCAGGATCAGTCGGCGCAGTTTGATTATATGGATGTCCCGTATTTTTGCTCTGTGGAAAACTGGCGCCTGAGGGAAACGCTTGGACTGCTGGGCTATAGTATCAGTCCCAGAAATGTTTTCAATACCGGCGGGACGCCGGTGACAGAGATGCTTTTTGCCCAGCGTTATATCGTCATGGCGAAAAATCCGTGGGAGATGGATACGGCGGTTCAGGCGTTTTACAAAAATGAAACTGCGCTGGAACTGGGGTATATGGTCAGTGAGGGATTTCAGGAGATCAGCCTGCAGGACAATGCAATGGAAAATCTCAATCTGGTACTTCAGGGGATGACGGGAAAGGAGATCGTCTGTATGATCCCTTATACCGGAGATATTCGTCTGGAATCTGAAAATATGGTATTCGGTATCACTGCTGAGAATACATATGCCCTGTACAGGGAAGATGAAACAGAAGCGTCGGCGCGCCTGATCTACCGGATCGAAACCGATCCTTTCACTATGCCGTATGCATATTTTTCCCAGGAAAGATCCGTAAGGGATACGTCTATGCCCATACTTTATGGAGGAGACGGAAAGGGAGCATATCTGACATCTCCGGGTATTTTGCAGATGGAGAGAGGGGAAGATGGAGACAGTATATCTATTGTGATGGTGGAAGAAACGTCGTCAGAGGCGTGGTATCAAAACCACTACTTTTCCTATTATGATGCGGCTGCACTACAGGAGGCTTATGAAGCCCTGAAGGAGCACCAGTTGGTCATCCGGGAAAGGCGGGGGAGCCGGCTTAGAGGCACAGTGGAAGTTCCGGAGGATAAGACGCTTTTATTTACGTCTATTCCCTATGATAAGGGATGGAGAATCTATGTGGACGGAATGGAAGCGGAACCGGTCGCTTTATTAAATGGAGCCTTTCTGGGGACAGAGCTGACACCGGGAACGCATGAGATCGAGATGTTCTACCAAAACCGCTTAAATACAGTCTCTGTCTGGATCAGCATAGTGGCCTGTGTGGTATTTCTGGTGGCGGCTATTTGGAAAAAAGAGGAAGGGAAAAATATGAATTAAGAAAAAAATGACATCAATTAAAATATTGATTAACAATATATTAAAAGTTAAAAAACATCTGGACAGCATAAAAAATAAGTGCTACTATTAGTATATCAAATAAAGGTCGATGACCAAAATAAAAGAAAAGGAGAGAGAGAAAAATGAAGAACAACAAAGGTTTTTCCCTGGTAGAACTTATCATCGTTATCGCTATCATGGCTATCTTAGTAGGTGTTATGGCTCCTCAGTTGATTAAGTATATTGAGAAGTCTAACGTATCTGCTGATACCCAGTTAGCAGGCACAGTTCAGACAGCTGCTACAACAGCTATGATGGATCCGGAGGTTCTTGCTAATCAGACTGCAAGCAATTACATTACTACTTTGCAGGGCTCTTCAGCAGCTCCGCTTACCAGCTTTGTTGGCACAGCTAACTCTTACACAAGTGCTGTTTCCGAGATCCTTGGTGTAACATCTGCTGCAGAAGTTACAGGTTCTTTGAAGTCTGCTGGTGCAAGTTCTATCGAGGTTACTCTTGGTACTAACTCATGTGCAGTAGTTCTTCCTGGTACAGACAGCCGTGGTTCCAAGAGTGGTTCTGGTTATACTTACGCAATCGGTGTTTACTAAGAAGCATAACCAAACAGACACTACAATTTCATGAAGTAAAACAGTGGGGATCGTCTTAATGACGATCCCTTTTGTGTAGACAATAAAAGAGACAATAAAATGATTTGATATAGTTGTAGATGCCGGTTTTTTATTTGAAAGACATAGTAGGATAAAATGATGATTTGGACAATTTATTTCTGGTTTGTGTCCATAATATGGATATTTGCTTGGATGTGTTGAAAAGTTACTGTGTGCAGAAGACGTTGATTTTACTGAAAGAGTTTGATAAGATGTTGACTTCACAGAATGTAGAAAGAGTTGATATAAAAAGACTGTCAAGAGAAATGGGCGCTTCTTAGCTGGCTGAAATATGAAACATGAATTGTTCTCAGAGCGCTGAATGGGCGCGCTGAGTGTTAAGAAAAAATACATGGTAAAATGCATGGAATAAAATGCGAAATAAGGGAAATGAACAGTTGAGGAACAAACCGATTATACGGATTGTTCCTCTGTTTGTTTGTGGCTTTTTTGTTTGTTATCCTCTATGGTTCTTTTGATCGCATATCCTAAGATAAGCAGAAGGACGATTCCGGAAGCAATCAGGGTGATCCGGGCTCCTAAGTTACTGCCTTCTTCGATATATTGGAACTGGATCAGGTGCTCTCCCGGTGTCAAGGCGATGCCCAGAAAGGCATTCTCCAGCACGGGTATTGACTGCGTAAGAATACCGTCAACATAGATATACCATGAAGCATCGTAAGGAATAGAAGTAAAGAGCAGAGAACGCTCCTCGGTTGCAGTGACCGTGGCGGAAATATAATCTCCCCGTTCTTCCAGCACATTCATATTGCCGGCGGAAAGATCACGGTAAAGTTCCTCCAGAAGACGGTCGTCATAATAATATGCATAGATTCCGTTGCAAAAATAGTTGGTATTGTCAGCAGAATATATAAGAATGAAATCTTCTCCGGATTCTTCGTTGTAGATCGTCTTGGCCATATTACCAAAGCTTAGGGGATTTGCCTCATCTACGCCGAACTGATCGTAAACGATCTGGACGGTAGTGTCGCTGGCACCCGGATTGGATCGGAAGAAGCAGAAATAGGAGTTCTGACCTTCACGATGTGGCACTGCAAAAGTGCTGATGCCGCCAACGACTTTATCGGAGAGATGATAAAATACAGAAGCGCCGTTGTTGTTTGTGGTAGTGCCAATATTGTTATAGGTTGTGCGGATGCTGTCCTCTGGTATCGGGTCATAAAAATGATAAGAGCGGTCAGTCATACAGGCGATCAGATTCTCCTGATTGAGAAAGGAATCGTCTGTAGGGGTATAGAGAAGCAGCTGGGGGCTCACCATATAGCCAAGGGAGAGGGCGTAAGGATTTTCCTGAATCTCCGCTTTGACATAGTTGTCCTGCGTGATGCCATTGACGGATAGAGAGCTCATAAGAGGCATCGTAACGATATATTTGCCGGCAAACAACAGATCGATCAGATCGGACTGGCTCATATCGGCAATAAAGCGGTTCCCCGCCGCTATACCAAGATGGGAGAGTGCCCTCCGGAGAGGATAATCGTCAGAAGAGGAAAAGGTATTGAAACTTGCGTAGCCAAACATCTGTGCCGAATTGTGGATGATATCATGTCCGACGTCGATGCGGTAGAAGCTGCTGTCTTCCTGCTGGATTGTCTCAACTGCCTCTTTCTGGGCATAATACCACTGGTTAATGGTATCTTCTCGCTCTGCCGGCTGGCTGTTCCGGTTGCACATATAGGCATTGACGGACAGTTCCGCTACGGTAAGACAGATCAGCAGGAGCGGCAGGCAGCGGTGTGGCTTTTTGGCGATATGGAATAAAAGAAGCCATAACGCTATAAATGCGGTGTTGATCAACAGACCTGGGTTGTTGTTAGTGGACGCTGCGCCGAAAATTATGGAATGCAGAGGAATCATAGCGGAATATAATACGATCAGCCCAACCGCATATTTGATGAGTTTTGGGCGTTCTATTTTATGCAGGAAAGAGAACTGACGGCAGGCGGCGGCTGTCATCAGGAAAATCAAAAGGAAAGAAAAACGATAAGCATACCAGTTGGGATAGTCAAAGGCATGCATGAACTTATATAATGTAAGGGAGAACATGCATAGCAGCAAAAAGAGCATGGGTACTGCCATGGAAATTTTTTCTTTTTTTGAAATTTCCTTATTAATAAAATAAAAGGGAAACACCAGCAGCGTCAGGATGCCTGAGTAAAGGAACGGGAGATCGTTGTCAAGGTCTGCCATCTGTCCTATGAAAAGCGTATTGACAAGATCTAAAAGCGTCGGCCGCAGTGTCTGGAATTCAAAATTATCCGCTGCCATATGACGGAATAAAAAGTAAGCGGTGGGAAGCAGAACTACGGCGCACAAGCCGGCAGCCAGCAGTACGCTTAAAGCAAATCTGCCGGAGGTGACGGCAAAAAGCTTCCAGCTCTTTTTCTCTCTGATATCATGGGAATACAGAAAATATACAAGATATATGATAACGGAAAATACCCCGATAATAAACGCCATATAAAAATTGGTGATAAACAGGTACGTATAAGAAAATAAAAGAAGGAAATATTTGCCGGTGTCGATCAGCCGGAGGATCAGCCAGACGATCCATGGCAGCAAATATAATGCATCCAGCCACATGATATGAAAGTGGAACGTTACACAGTAACCGCTGAGGGCATAGCACAGGGCGAAAAGGATCGATGCTGTGGCATTTGATTTCAGTACCTTCTGTGCGAAAAAGGTAAAGGAAGCGCCGACAAGCCCCAGCTTTACAAGGATGATGAACGTAGTCATTGCAGGAATGGATATCCCTTCAATCAGATATAGCAGATTGAAGGGATTAATGGTATAATATGCATAATTCAAGATGCTTCCGGAACCAAGATAAGTGGAAAAGGAATACCAGAAGCTTTCATTGCCCTTTAGCACCCGTAGGAAGGACTGGATGAAGGGTACATATTGGGAGGCAAGATCGCTTCTTAGGATGGTGTTGTTGCCATATCCCAAAATGTCAAGGGCAAAGAGCGCAATGCAGAATGTGGCGACTGTAAGAAGAAAGGAATATAACGGATAGAAACGAGGATCACTCAGACTTTTTTTTGTTTTCATAAATCGTACTCCATTCTATATATTGTCAGTTGAAAAGACTTGCTTTTTTTACTTATTGTATTATAAATGGTATACTATATTCTTGCAAGAAAGACAGTGTATTTTTTCATAAAAAAAAATTCGGCGCCTTGTTCATTATGACGAAAGTTACAGATTTGTTAAATTAATGTGAATTCGATACTAGACGCATTTTTATTCTTTTGCTATAATTCTATTTAACTGGATATATGTGCGTTGCTGGCTTTTACATTGTGGGTCATGCATATTGCGGGCAAGCTGCGGTATGCGCTGGTCGGTATGCCGGCGGACGGCAGGTTTGAAGCATGATGGTCAGGAGTGGAATAGAACGGGATGAATTACGTTGCAACATTGATAGCTGCATTATCATGTGGTGTTTTTATCTCTACATATACGGCGTACATCCTGAATTCCGCACAGACTGCATCGGATCAGAAGAGTTCCGGAAGGGCTGCGGAACAAAAGCAGAAAAGAGCAGTCAGAGGTGTTATCATTACAGGGATTAATCTTTTGGTATGGTTTCTGCTTTTGCAGATATGCGGTTTTACCATTGAGTTTCTGTTGTATGCATTGGTCTCAACTGCTTTGCTTGGATTATCGGTGGTTGATTTTGCAATCTATGAGATACCGCCGCAGTTCAACTGGTTTATTCTGATTGTAGGTGCCGTGGCAACGGGTTTAGAATATAGGAACTGGCTCAGTCATCTGATTGGTATGTTTCTGGTCAGCGGGATATTTTATCTGATCGCTCTTGCCACGAAGGGCAATGGAATGGGCGGCGGAGACATCAAGCTGATGGCGACAGTGGGACTGTTGCTTGGATGGCAGAAGATCCTGCTGGTAATGGTTCTGGGATGTATTCTGGGAGCGGTGATTCACAGCATTTTGATGGCGGTTTCCAAAAAGAAACATCTGCTGGCATTTGGACCGTATCTCTCGGCGGCGGCGCTGCTGGTGATGTGTTATGGGGATGCGATACTGCAGTGGTACATAAAGAGTTTTCTTACAATCCAGAGGTAAGAGGATTGTTACAGAGAAGATTACTTCATTTAGAATAAGTTCGGATGCTTATCCGGTTTATTAAATATTATTATACTCACTATAGAAAGGGGAGCAAACGGGATGGCAAATAGAGTATTGTCTATCTACGTCGGTATGGATGCGATCAGGATCGCTGAGATGCAGAAGACCGGCAACAATAAGGCAGTAGTCCTCACGAATGCTGCAGAGATTGCGACACCGAATAACAGCGTAAACGACGGATATCTGGTTGATATTACGGCGATTTCGGAAGCAATCAGAACATCTGTATTCGGTAGAGGATTTACGGCAAAGGAAGTTATCTTTACGATTACAAGTAAGAAGATTGCTAGTAAGGAAGTAGAGATTCCGTATCAAAAGAGCCGGAAGAAGCTACAGCAGATTCTGCAGGCGAATTCCGGAGAATATTTCCCGATGAGCAACTCAGGGGATTACAGTTTTGCATTTTCTGTATTGGAGGATTATCATACAGAGAACGGACATATGAGCCGCGTATCTGCAGTTGCAGCCCCAAATGATTTGGTAAAATGCTATTACGAACTGGCGGAAGAACTGAAATATACGGTTAACAGTATTGATTACTTCGGTAACTCCGTTATCCAGCTGCTTTCCATGCAGATGGCGGAAGGCAGAACTGATCTGGTACTTCAGATCGAGAAGGATACGACGTTTGTCAATGTCATGAGAGGAAAGACGCTGATCCTTCAGAGAAGCGTGCCTTATGGTAAGAATGCCGTTATCAATGCGCTGATGGATGTTAAGAAGATATCGGAAAAGGATGCGAAGACACTCCTTTCCAATGAAACCCTTTTGGATCAGCACGTAACTGCAGATGAGTATGCAGAGACGGTGCAGTATCTTGTTAATGGCATCGGCAGAGTTGTTGAATATCATAGAAATAAGAACAAGTCAGACCTGCTGCAGGGAATCAAGGTATTTGGTGAAGGAAGTGCGATTGCCGGTATCGAACGTATTTTGGAGCGTGAGCTCGGCGCGCCGGTAGAACACTTTGAAACGCTGGCAGGTGTAGCGATTAAGGGGCAGGCAGCTCTGACGGCGGAAGAAGTGCTTCGTTATCTGCCGAATATCGGTGCTGTGATCGATCCCATTGGCCTGGATGTTGAGTCAGATAGCAGTTCAGGAACAGTAATGGGTTCAGAGATGGTCTTCAGAGTGCTTCTGGGCATATTTTGTGTCAGTTCGGCTGTGATGCTTGGATGGAGTATCTATACTGGATACAACCATCACAAAGCAGTGGAGCGGAAGGCAGAGCTGGAGCGGATGATCGAGGATATCAAGGATATTGAAGAGATCGCTCTTAATCACGAACATGCGCTGGCAGAATTGACGATTATAAAAGCATTTGAGGCTTCCACACACAATGATAACGAACTGTTGCTGCAGTTTATTGAGGATCTTGAGAAGAGGATGCCAAAGGATGCGGCCATCGGCACGTTGACCGCAGCGAACGGTGACATCTCATTTGACGTTATATCGGGCTGGCATACGACGACCAAGAATGAAATTGCAGATGTGATCTATCAGATCGGCAATCTGGATTATGTTTCAAACTTTGATTTGCCTGGATTCACAGAGGAATATAGAACTCTGTTTGTGATCGGCGTTGACGAAAATGGAGATCCTGTTTTCTTGAGAGCGGAAACAGATGATGATGGTGTGTTGGGCGAGTACATTGAATACGAAGAAGGCGTAGAGTATCCTCCTGAATATCTGGAATATGAGACAATGACTTTTGTACAGACAACATATAACGTATCATGTCATATCTCAAAACCTGTAGTAGCAGTGCCGGAAGATACGGATGAAGGAGCTGCGGATACAGAGACTACAGAGGGAGGTGAACAGTAATTATGTCAGATAGAGATAAAAAGCTTATACTTATTCTTTTAACAGCAATAGTTATCGCACTTCCTTATATATTTTACATTAAGGATACACGAGTAGAGACAGAGACGATGCAGGTAGAGATAGTAACGTTGGAGGAAAGATATAATAAGCTGAAAGAAATGGACGACAACCGTGATGTCTATCTTAGAGAGATTGACGAAATGCATGCAGAACGCGATGAGATTGTGGCTTCTTTCCCTGCGGATATCAGGCGTGAGAATTATGCAATGTTCCTGTTGCAGACGGAATATTCTTCAAATCTGGTTTTAAATGAGGAAACCG
This sequence comes from uncultured Lachnospiraceae bacterium, assembly GCA_947174185.1. Classification (GTDB taxonomy): domain Bacteria; phylum Bacillota; class Clostridia; order Lachnospirales; family Lachnospiraceae; genus NK4A136. Next base: position 9,101 of record CAMWHY010000067.1, read on the forward strand.
GAGACATGGAGCTGGAGTACCCGATCATATTTGATTCGGCGAGCTTTGGAATCAATATCGAAACGCCGATCTCATCAGATTCCATGGGAGATACGGGGGATGATCCCGCGGCAGTGCCTGTGGAACCGATGGATACCGATTTTGTGGCTATTACCAACGCTTCTGCATTGACATATAACTGTTATTATGGCGGTATGAAATATTTGTTGAAATATCTGATGGATTATGAAGATCCGATGATTTACAGCCAGATCGATATGACGATGGATCCGGAGACGGGAGTTGTCAGCGGCGCTTTGATGCTGAATCAATATGCGATCGCAGGACCAGACAGAGAGTTTGATAAGGTTGACTTCACGATCCAGGTTGGAAGCGAAAATATAGATCTCAGCCTTGATAAGAACGATTTCCGCGGTAATGAAGATGTCGGTATCTTTGGACCGATCATTGTTCCGGAGATGGAAGAAGAAGCACCGGTTGTAGAAGCTGAAGGAGAAGCACCGGTAGAATAAAAGAATTATGGCATAGCCTTCCTCATGGGAAGGCATATGCTGTATATAAGTGAAAAAAGTATTTTGTAAACAGGGACGACGGAATTTGTTTTAATTTTTAAGAAAGGACTGAGATATGATGAAGAAAGGAAACAACAAGGGCTTTTCACTGATCGAGATCATCATCGGCATCGGTATGCTGTCAGTGATTGTCATTCCCATCCTTCATACGTTTATCACGTCGGCGCAGATCAACCGTGATTCACGTCAGATTATGATACAGACGGAAGTGGCGCAGACGATCATGGAGGGATTTGCGGGTAAGACATATCTTGATGTGAAGGCAGCTGTGGGGGAGTTGGCAGGCAATCCGGGCGTTGTCAGCGGAAATCTGGCGTTGTCTTCGATTGACGATAATCTGTTTAATACGGTTGGATCATATTATTCATCCAATGATGATTCTCTTAACTTAAAGAATGCGCTGACGGCAGTCAGTAGCAACTCTGTGACATGGCAGGGGGGATCCATAACGACTCAAAGCCTTGTCAGCGATAATTCCGTGATGGCGAGTATGAATCAGGCCTATGCGAATGATCTTGCACAAAAGTTTAATAGCATAGCGGTGGCAAACGGTACAGAGGGTCGTATATTTACTTACTGTATACCTGATACTGCTTCTGGGGCAGCCCTGTTTATCGGATATGGCAATATTCATTATGAAGGCTATCGCTTTGATGCGGTAGTGTCGTTCCTGCCGATGGCGGAAACAGCCAACGATATGTATTATACCTATCGGATTTTGTTAACGTTATATGAATATAAACCTGAAATGTCTGACGATGAACGTTGCCAGCATGTGCTGATGACTATGGATGGCGGCATTATGGCGGGAAGGTAAAGGAGGGGAGATAATTATGGAAATAAGAAGAAAACGATTGGATAATAAGGGCGCGGCACTGGTTACCATATTGATTGCCGTAACCTTTATGACGATTATGGCTTCATCCCTTATGTATATGGCGTATATGAATTTTCTGACAAAATCAATGCGCTATTCGGCGACGGATAATTTTTATACGGATGAATTTGCTCTAGATGAGCTTTCAACAACCTTACAGGAGACGGCAGCGAGGCAGCCAAAGATTGATGATGCCAGACGAGAGATTTTAAAGGCAGTAGGCGATAATAATGGTCATCCTAGGGCTTATAGTCCCACTGCGGTGGCGGGTTTGATGGAGTTGGCAGGTCAGGAAGCATCGATTTCTGTGAACTGTGCTTTGGCGGATGAGACCGGTGCTTTGACAGAGGATAGTTTGATCGTTGATGATGAATATATCAAGCTGGTCGGTGTCATGATTACCGCTACAACGCCGGAGGGATATCAAAGTACGATTACTTCTGATGTTACGATCTATTTCCCGAGTACGATCCCGGGATCGATGGATATCAATGATTTCAGTGTGATTACGGATTCGCCGCTTGTGTTTAATAATGGTGGTGCACGGTATTTCAGCGGCAATGTTTTCGCGCAACAAACAGACTCCAGTAGTAATGCTCCGGCACTGCTTGTTGACCATAACACAGTAGTAGGACTGCTTTCCCAGCAGGTTATGATTGTAGGAGATGTTAAAGTAACGGGAAATTCTACCCTGCATGTAACGGGGAATATGACGGTATATGGTAAGATTGAGGTAGATGCCGGATCTGCACTGATCTGTTCAGGTAAGATTCTACATTCCGGACCGATTACAGGAAGCGGTACCTTGAAAGGAATTTCGGACCGGGAAAAGGATCCGATGGATGTTCCTATCAGTGATGAGTTAGTGAGTAGGTCTGACGGACTGGTTGATTCCCTGTTTTTGGATGTTTGGGTGCGTAATAATGGTGGCGACTATAAAACCTTTGATATTGGATTATATGATCGGAACTGGGATCAGACGCTCAGGTTTGAGACCGGTAATCCGGCTGATCCGAGATGCTTTATTTTCTCGGCTAGTACAACAATTAATGTGGATAGGGGCAGTGAGTATGAAAATGCTTTGATCCTGGTGGAGGCAGGGAACTCCTCTTATCCTACTGAGCTGAGTCTGGCAGTGCATGATGGTGTCATGGCGCAAACAACAGTTATGAGTACCGGTCCGGTAGTTTACCATTATGAACAAGGAACTTCATATATGAGTAAGATGTCAGACGAAGCTTTTGAATTCGCAAAGAATTATCTGTTTTATCGTACCGGTGGTCAGATTGACGTCAGAGATACGCCTGACGGAGGGGATTATCGAATTAATATTGGGTCCGGCAGCAATGATATTTCCTTTGCAACTGGCAGGGTGGAGGATATTCCTGGTGGTGTTAATACCTTTACGCGCGGTGGCGACGGCAGGGAGTTTATGTATGGTGACGATGGTAAGAACTATCTTCCGATCTATCAATTCCTGGATGAAAATTCCAGCGATATTATATCTAAGATATTTGCGGCACCGACCGGAACGTCGGATCCTAAAAACTCGACTATTATTTATGAGCGTTGGAGCAAGGATTGATAAAGGAGGGGTATGCTATGAATAAGAGAAACTGTCAAAGAAAATCAATCTTAAGCTCTAACAAAGGATTTTCCCTGATTGAGCTGATTGTTGTAATAGCAATTATGGCGGTAGCGATCGGTCTGGTGACCATTACCTATTCCCTTGTCAATAACGCCAATGTTTCAAAGGCTGCCAATGCACTGGATACGGCGTTTAATAAGGCGCGGATACAGTCCATGGCAAAGGGAACGGATGCAGGGCAGTTAACGGTATGGATTGATGCTGGAGTTATGTATTATACCATCGGTGATCCTGATGTTGAAACTCCGATAGCAGTCAACAGTGGAGTTATTGGTATTAGTTACACTGATACCAATGGCGTTACATTTGGTCACGCTGAATATATGCCTAGAGCTATTTATCGCTTTAATTCTGCAGGAATGGTGATTCGAACCGGTCCCGGTGCTTACCTGCCACGTGAGTTTGAGTTTTCTCATGGCAACCGCCGTGTAGATGTAATGTTTTTCCTTGAAACCGGCAAGCATATGACGGAATTAAATTAACATTTTATTATGATGATATTGAGCCGCTGAAGGCGGTATAGAGACTAATATTAATTTTAGAAAGGATGGTGACCGTATGAAAAATAATAAGGGTTATACCTTAGTGGAACTTCTGGTCACGCTTGCCGTGTTTGCCATTATCATGGCGGAAGTGGGCAGTATGATGATGAACAGTTCCAAACTTTATCGGAACGGGACCTATGAGGTAGAGCTTCAGACAGAGGCCCAGCAGATTGTCCAGCAGATGGAGGAACTGTTGATTGATGTCAATCACTCAGTGTCAACGAATTATCAGGTATCCTTAAGTTCTGATTTTATTACGATCAGCAATAATAGTAATGGGACTAATGACAATGGCACTGGGGTTTATACGATTTATAACTTCACCGTAGATAAAGATCCTGAGCGTGGTTATGGAAATTTGTATTTTAATAAAACCAGTAATGATGGCAGTTCGGATGTGACAAATGTCCTGATGGGAGAGTATGTACAGTCCATCTCACTGGATATGGCAGCATATGAGTATGATGTAGTTACCTTAAACGTTTCCATGAATAATGGAAGATATGGATATCAGGCAAGTCAGGACATCTATCTTAGAAATGGCGTTGGTTCCGGTGGAAATCACAACTATGCTAATGGTGGTTCTTATAAAGAGGAACTGAACGTATTGCGTTATAGGACTTATTCTCTTGCTGATCTTTATAATACGGATGAGATACAGTATACTTATGAATGGGATCCGGCGGATCCGGCTTCTACTATAGCTGCGACCATATATGAACTGCACAATCCTAATAATAACCGATTGGCAACGCTTGAGACCTCAGGTAACTTTAACAAAAATGATGGTGAGGCAGGACCGTTTACATTGCTTGCTCATGGCAACGATCCCGCTCATACTACGATTAGGATCAAGATAAGTACGGATGCGATTGGCTGCGGTAAAAATGATGCTGCGGTGATTTATCAGAATACGTCTTCCGGATATACAACGATGGCTCCGGCAATCGTAAAAGGAATTAATATTGCTTCCGATCAAATAACGCGCCTAACCGTAACCGCGGTATATAAAACACTTGGTTCCACACTAGCAGAGGTTCCGCTTACCGTTGATCTTGGCAATGATAGAAGTGGGCAGAATATAGAGTTTAAGTATGGTCCCTCAGATGCAAACTGTGTTTTGCTCCGTGTGGAGAATGTATGGTTTAATACAAATGAAGACGATAATACATTTGAAGTGTATTCGGGACTTTTCTATAATGGCTGGAATAATCTAAGTGCTTCAGAGAAGGGCAGCTATACCTTGCCATATTATTATTATATTGATACCTGCGATGCGCCAATGTATTATGATGTGCATGTAGAATATCAGAATGGTTGGCAGGAGTTGGATATGAAGCTGTATCTGCTTCCGACGCCCAGCAGTGCGGGAGTTGATCCTATGCCGGATGGTATTGCAGGAAAGTTCTGGCAAGCAGTTGGAATGGATTAATATGAAAATGTGCTGTCTATTAAATGACGGTAGCGCGAAAATTTATTTTCATGAATAGTGAAAGGCGATACATATTGCATAATATGTATCGCCTTTTTAATACGGCATTCTAAGATCTTCAAAGTTTTTTTTGATTGACATGCGGTGTATCACCTGTTACAATAACACCACATATCTGGGAATATCTAAGAAAATATTTCATACCATTTCGGTTGACAATCCCTGTATGGATAAAACAATATAGCGGATTGCAGAGAATGATATGATAGGAAATGTTTTTGATATTGCATTATAATGGAAACAACTACATATGAGAATGCAGTCAATGAAGAACTGCGAAAGATCCACAGAATGGTTGAGACAGTAAAAAGAGATCCGGAGGTGGGTAGAATGCGTATACAGATCTTGGAAGAAAACTATGAATTGAAACAGGAAGTCACAAGGCAGGCGGAAGAAAACAAAAGGCAGGCGGAAGAAATTAAAAGACTGCGTGAAGAACTCAATCGAAGAAACAGGGAAGCTTAAAAAATTAATGGTTGCGCGAAAATTTATTTTGGTGTATAGTGAATGGCGATATATATTGCATAATATGTATCGCCTTTTTCGATGGTCATTGGAAGTATGGATGACGGAAGGCTGTCCGCGTATGACGCGGCAGAATAAAATATAGATATAGGAAGGTGTTCAGCTGCTATGGCAAAGTATCTGGTCATTGTGGAATCACCGGCAAAGGTGAAGACGATCAAAAAGTTTTTGGGAAGCAATTATGAGGTGGCGGCCAGCAACGGGCATGTGCGCGATTTGCCTAAGAGTACGCTCGGTGTGGACGTGGAGCATGACTATGAACCGAAGTATATTACGATCCGTGGAAAGGGCGATGTGCTTGCCAATCTTAGAAAAGAGGTAAAGAAAGCGGAGAAGATCTATCTGGCGACTGACCCGGACCGCGAGGGGGAGGCGATCTCTTGGCATCTGCTGGAGGCGCTGAAGCTGAAGGATAAAAAAGTATATCGTATTACATTTAATGAGATTACAAAGAATGCCATTAAGGAGTCTTTTAAGAATGCAAGAGAGATCGATATGGATCTTGTAAACGCACAGCAGGCAAGGCGGATTCTGGACCGTATGGTGGGTTACCGTATCTCGCCGGTGCTCTGGGCAAAGGTAAAAAGGGGACTGAGCGCAGGAAGAGTGCAGTCGGTGGCACTGCGGATCATCTGCGACCGGGAGGACGAGATCTCAGCATTTATCCCGGAGGAATACTGGACGCTGGATGTGACGCTTTCCCTGCCGGCAGTGAAAGGCAGAAAGGAAAAGACGTTTATTGCACATTATTATGGCGATGATGACAGCAGAGATCCAGTCAGATCCAGAGAGGAAGCTGATCGGATAGAAAAGGCGCTGCAGAAGGCATCTTATCAGATCACGGAGATCCGGCATGGGGAACGGACCAGAAAAGCACCCCTGCCGTTTACCACATCCACGCTCCAGCAGGAAGCAAGCAAGACGCTGAACTTTTCTACCCAGAAGACGATGCGTGTCGCACAGCAGCTCTACGAAGGTGTGGAGATCAAGGGAAGTGGAACCGTAGGTCTGATCACCTATTTGAGGACCGATTCCACCAGAGTATCCAACGAAGCGCTGGATAGCGCCAAAACATATATTACGGAACATTACGGCAGGGAATATCTTGCCGCAGATGCAGCAGTGAAAAAGGAGTCGAAGAAGATTCAGGATGCCCATGAGGCGATCCGTCCGACAGATATCGCGAGGACGCCGGAGCAGGTGAAAGATTCCTTGTCGCGGGATCAGCTTCGTCTGTATCAGTTGATATGGAAACGGTTTGCAGCGAGCAGAATGGCGCCTGCAGTCTAT
>CAMWHY010000068.1 GCA_947174185.1 uncultured Lachnospiraceae bacterium
CCCCTCCATCATTTCCTCGATCTGTCCGTTTAAAATACCAAGATTCTTCTGCTGCTCCACAAAATAACTGCCGCTTTTCCCTGCCACCTTTGCAGTCGTCATCATCATAACAGCTACCATTACAAGCGTCAGAACGGTCAGCGGGATACTTAAGACCACCATACTGATAAAGACGCTGACGATCGTGATCACACTGGATAAAAGCTGTGGAATACTCTGGCTGATCATCTGCCGCAGGGTATCGATGTCATTCGTATAGATCGACATGATATCGCCATGGGAATGGGTATCGAAATATTTCACCGGAAGCCGTTCCATTTTGGTAAACAATTCGACACGAAGATTTCTAAGCGTACCCTGGGTGATATAGATCATCAGTTTATTGTAAGTATAGGTCGCTGCAATCCCAAGCAGAAAGATCCCTGCCATCATAAGGATCGTCCGCAGCAGTCCCCCAAAATCAGGGTTGTCGCTGCCCACCAATGGCTCAATATAACCATTGATTAATTCTCTTAAAAACAACGTACCCTTTACCTGCGCAAAAACAGATACGAAAATGCCGATTACCACAATGACCAGCTGAACCGCATAGTTCTTCAGAACATAACCTAACACCCGCTTAAAAATCTTTCCCGGATTTTCAATCTTAGGTCTGGGTCCCATCATTCTTCTGCCATGACCCATCGGACCGCCACCCTTTGGGGGCTTTACTTCTTTTACATTTTCCTCTGCCATTATATCTGTCCTCCTGCCTCATCAAAATCACCGCTGCCGCCGGTCTGGGATTCATATACATCACGGTAGATCTCGTTATGCTGCAGCAGCTCCTCATGGGTTCCGACACCATCTATCCTTCCATCGTCCATGACTATGATGCGGTCCGCATGCTCCACACTGGAGATTCTCTGTGAGATGATCAATTTCGTGGTCCCCGGGATTTCCTCCGCAAACGCCCTTCTGATCTTTGCATCCGTCGCCGTATCAACAGCACTGGTACTGTCATCCAAAATCAGTATTCTGGGCTTTTTCAGCAGTGCCCTTGCAATACAAAGCCTCTGCCTCTGACCGCCGGACACATTGACTCCACCCTGCTCGATATAGGTGTTATATCCCTCCGGCATCGCCTGGATAAACTCATCGGCACATGCCAGCTTACACGCCTTGATACACTCCTCTTCAGAAGCTTCTTTATCACCCCAGCGGAGATTTTCTAAGATCGTCCCGCTGAATAACACATTTTTCTGCTGAACAACAGACACCTCTTTCCGCAATACCTCCAGATCATATTTTCTGACGTCCTCACCGCCGACTTTCACACAACCTTCCGACGCATCATAAAGGCGGCTTACCAGCATCATAAGACTGGATTTTCCGCTTCCGGTACCGCCGATGATGCCCACCGTCTCACCTGACCTGATCGTCAGATTAATATCCTTGAGAACAGGTTCTCCGCTTCTATCCTTATTATAAGTAAAATCAACATTCTCAAATTCAATGCTGCCATCCTTTACTTCCATAACCGGATGTTCTGGATTCACGATATCCGGCTCCTCATTAATGACCTCCACCACACGCTCCGCACTGGCAATACTCATGGACATCATAACAAAGATCATGGAGATCATCATCAGGCTTGATAAAATATTCATACAATAAGTCAGCAGTCCCATCAGCTCACCGGTGGTAAAAGACGTGGTCACCACCATATGAGCGCCCATCCAGCTGATCAAAAGGATGCAGGCATATACGGTAAACTGCATGACCGGAGAGTTCAATATGACCTGATTCTCAGCTTTTACAAACATTTTGTAGATATTCTCACTGGCTTTCCTCAAACGGCTTTCTTCATGTTCCTCACGAACATATGCCTTCACCACACGGATCGCCTTGACATTCTCCTGAATCGTCGCATTCAGATCATCATATTTCTCAAATACCTCTTTAAAATATTTCATTGCGCCCTTAATGATGAACGCAAGTACGATACTAAGCAGAACAACCGCAATCAGGTAAACCCTGGCCAGTCTTGGGGAGATCAAAAATGCCGCCACCATCGCAAAGATCATAGTAAAAGGCGCCCTAAAACACATACGGAGCAGCATCTGATATGCATTCTGGATATTCGTCACATCCGTCGTCAATCTTGTAATCAGTCCCGCCGTAGAGAATTTATCAATATTGGAAAAGGAAAACCGCTGGATATTGTCATGCATAGTCTTCCTGATATTTTTTGCAAATCCGGTGGATGCCTTTGCTGCAAAGACACCACCCAAAATACCACTCAGCAGTCCAACCAAAGCAAGCAGGACCATCCATGCTCCCATCTTATAAATATGGTTAATATCACCACCCTTCACGTTGATGCCGTTATCTACGATCGAAGTCATAAGCAGCGGGATCAGCGTCTCTGCCACCACCTCTAAGACCATAAAAAGCGGCGTCATAATGGAGACCCATTTGTATTCTTTGATCTGTCTGGCTAATGTTTTCAACATATTACATTTACCTCGTTTCTGCGCGTCTTGTTAGTCCTCATATATAATAGATCTTTCAGTCTGCTTCCATCAGGTTATCTTCTATCTTGGAAAGCAACCGCCGAAGTTCTTTCGTCTCCTGCTCTGTAAATCCTTTCAAAAGCTTTTCATCCATTTTTCTTTTACCCTGATCCAGCTTTTTTATCATTTTTGTTGTTTTTTGCGTAATTGTAACCAACTTTACCCTGCGATCCTCCGGATCTGATGCCGTAGTTACAAATCCCTTTTCCTCCAGCCGCTTTACGATGCCGATGACTGTCGGATGTGTCACTTTCAAATGTTCTTCTATATCTTTCATGGAAGTCTTATCTTTTTCACGAAAATAAATAAAAAACAACACCCGGCTCTGTGAGGTAGTCAGATCATACTCCATAAGAGCCTTATCAATCCCTTTTTTAATCTGCATATTGATCTGCTTAAATAAAAAACCAATATCTCGTTCTTCCGTCTGCGGCATGGTATTTTCTCCCAGAAAAAAGTAGCGTGCTACTTTTATTATGTAGTCCGCTACTTATTATATTCATATTGACAGGAAATGTCTATATGTAAAATGTGAAAAAAGAGTGTCTTCTTTCAGTATGTATTTACTTCAGTAGCAAAAATTTTGCTGCATAATTCTGTATATTCATCGTAAGAAATGATTGCTCCATTTAATGTATATTTCGTTTCTGACTCTGCATTATTGGGGTCAACAAGTTCCTCTCCGAAATTCATTTCCGCAACTAAGTTATCAGCTCCTTCAAATTTTTCCATATGGTAACATTCATATCCTGCACTCATCCTGTTGCTATACATAATCCATATTGCTCCATTATAATAGACATAAGAAAGAATGAGGCCATTGCCCTCTCCTGCGGCAAATTCGTATACCTTGTTATCACGCGCATCAAGGTATATTCCGCCATAAGGACCGTTAATAACCAGTTCATTTTCTCCGTCATTGTCAAGATCGACTTCTTCACCAATAGAAAATGAATCCCATTCTTCAGAGTCCATATTTAAATCAGTAATATAAAATGACGATGTCAAATCTGAGGAGTGAACAGCGTTTATTGAGCCATCGATAAATAGATCTAATAGTTCTTCTGCTGTTGTTTCCGAATCTGCATTTTCAACCGCCTGTACACTGTTTTCCTGCTGATTTGCATAAGATTCCTCTGCATTTGCGCTTTCATCTCCTGTTGTCACTGAATCTGTACTCTCACTCGTCTGTATTTCACTATCTTGCTGATTTGTAGCAGATTCATCATTATTTGCCTGACTACAGGCAGCAATACTTAAAGCCATTAGAAATGTGCATCCCAAAATGGTTATCTTTTTGTTCATATACATACCCTCCATCAAATAATTACTAAAATTTTTGTTGAATGATACAACTATCCAAAGACTATTTATACAGATACTTTTCCTGCAATATACCTTGCCACATGCACACCGCTTGCGGACGCATGGGACAGGGAATGGGTAATACCGCTGCAATCACCTATAATAAACAGGTTCTTATGAAATGTCTCTAAATTCTCATCAATCTCAACTTCCATATTATAAAATTTCACTTCCACACCATATAACAACGTATCTACATTGGCAGTGCCCGGTGCAATTTTATCTAACTTATAGATCATCTCGATGATACCATCCAGAATACGCTTGGGCATAACAAGACTTAAGTCCCCCGGCGTAGCATTTAGTGTGGGCGTAATAAAGGCTTCCTCGATACGTGACTGCGTACTCCGCTTTCCTGCAATCAGATCACCGAATCTCTGGACGATCACTCCGCCGCCCAGCATATTAGAAAGCCTTGCAATACTCTCTCCATAACCATTGCTGTCCTTAAAAGGTGCGGAAAAATGCTTTGCAACCAGAAGAGCAAAATTAGTATTTTCCGTCTGTTTTTCCGGATCTTCGTAGCTGTGTCCGTTGACTGTGACAATGCCATTTGTATTCTCATTTACCACAGCGCCTTTGGGATTCATACAGAAGGTTCGAACCAGATCGCCATATTGCTGGGTACGGTAAACGATCTTGCTTTCATACAGTTCATCTGTAAGATGTGCAAAAATTGCTGCCGGAAGCTCCACTCTTACCCCGATATCCACACGATTGGATTTTGTCGGTACGGACAGTTCTTTGCATACCGTTTCCATCCATTTACTACCGCTCCGTCCCGCGGAGATGATGCAATAAGTCCCCTCATAAGTGTCTTTTGCAGTCTCTGCCTGATAGCCTCCATCGGACTTTTTGACACTCCTCACCGCCTCGTTAAAACGAAACTCCACTTTATCCTTCAATTCCTGATAAATATGATCCAACACCACATAATTGATATCCGTTCCCAGATGACGCACGGATGCATCCAACAGGTGAAGACCATTTTGCAGACACAGCTTCTTGATTTCCGTACTTGCCGTTGAATACAGTTTTGTCCCTTCACCTCCGTGGGATAGATTGATCTCATCCACATATTTCATCAGTTCAATCGCCCGGTCTTTTCCTATGTATTCATACAGCGTACCGCCAAACTGATTTGTTATGTTATATTTCCCATCCGAAAATGCTCCGGCGCCGCCAAATCCATTCATGATAGAACAGGGTTTGCAGCCGATACAGGATTTTACCTTCTTTCCATCGATGGGACATTTCCTCTTATCCAATGGATTGCCTGCTTCCAGCACCGTAATCTTCAGATCCGAATTTAATTTTACCAGTTCATACGCGGAAAAGATTCCTCCCGGTCCTGCCCCGATAATGATCACATCGCTTTTCATGAGCTTCCTCCCTCCTCTATATCATCCATCTTACTGCATAATCTTTTAGAAAACCAATTCTTTCATCAGTATTTCTCTAAAACAAAAACATCATATCCATAAACACTGGCGGATTGTCGCCCGTATACCAAATGACGATCCCCTGCTCCATCACCTGTCTCAACCACAACATCAATCCATTGCTATCCGTATATGCAACCTCCGCCGAATCCAAGGTCCCATATACATAGACAGGATTCCTTAAAGCCACATACTGATTCGGATAGGTTTTGTTGATCTGTTCCCTTGTCATACGTTCTGCCATAATAACCCCCTCCCATATCTCTGTAAACCTTTCAACAGCATACAAACTCATACTAAATATTTTTCATACTTCCGATAATCTTCCACTCTCATCCGTACTTTCATCCTAACGCCCTGCTCCTCATAGGAGACCTCCTCTACAGCTGCGTTCTGATTCAGATAAGATACAATTCCACCCTGATCATAAGGAAAGCAAAACTCTCCCGACTGATAACGGTCTGCAAGCGCCTTCTCTATCAGATCCAGCAGCTCCGTCAACCCAATGCCTTTCTTGGCAGACATATAGATCTTATTGCCCCGGATAACCGGCAGCATTTTTTCATCCATACACAAGTCCGCTTTATTATAGACATAGATGACCGGAATATCCCCTGCGCCAAGTTCCTCCAATGTCTGATAGGTTATATTGATCTGATCATCCCTGCTAACATCCGAAAAATCAATCACATGCAGCAGAAGATCCGACTCTATCGTTTCCTCCAAGGTAGAATGAAACGCTTCCACCAGATGATGTGGCAGCTTAGAGATAAAGCCGACTGTATCAGACAGCAAAAACGGCTGATGGTTCGGAGGATCGATCTTTCTAACTGTAGTATCCAAGGTTGCAAACAGCATATTCTCTTCGTAAACGAGCTTTTCCGGGACCGCGCCATCCTTCCGGTAATACTGTCTGAGCATGGTGTTCATCAGTGTAGATTTTCCTGCATTCGTATAACCCACCAGCGCAACCCTGACAGCTCCGGTTTCATTACGCTTCTTTCTTTGCGTCACCCGTTCTTTCCTGATCTTTGTCAGCTCCTTGTGAAGCTCGCTCAGGCGATGTTCCAGCTTACGTCTGTCCAGTTCCAGCTTCTTTTCGCCAGCACCCTTATTGGCACGGCTTCCTCCTCCTCCGCCCTGCCGTGATAACGCCTCATGTATACCAACTAGTCTCGGCAGCATATACTGTAGTCTTGCAATTTCCACCTGCAACTTTGCTTCTCTGCTCTTTGCCCTTTTCTCAAAAATCTCTAAAATCAGTGACGTTCTGTCCAAGATCGGACAGCGGAGTTGATTCTGAAGATTCCTAATCTGCGTGGGCGACAACGTATTATCAAATATGATCAGATCGGCATTCAGCTCCTCCATAGCAGCCAACACCTCACATACCTTTCCGGAGCCTATGTATAACGCCTTATCAGGACGGTCCATCTTCTGCTCCATCGTGCCTAACACATTCATATCACAAGCCATCGCCAGTTCCAAAAGCTCCAACATGGATAATTTAAAATCTTTTTCCTCTGGCAGACACACCCCTACCAAAAGGGCGCGCTCCTTTTTTTTCTTTTCCATTACTGTCCTCTTGCCCAATGTGAGCTCATTTCATTTCTCTTATCCGCGGGCTTCGCCCTATTTACTGCATCAGTGCTTTCGTGTATACTATACCATAATTACTTACAACAGCGCAAATTGCAAAGCAATTTGCAATAAGCGCAGAAACAGCACTTATTTTAGGTGTTGTTTCTGCACTTATTTTACCACATTTTTTCTCCGATGCACAATCCTACCGTCAATGATTGTATATAACGTCTCCGTAAATATCTCCATCGGATTGCCAGAAAAAACTGCAATATCAGCATCCTTTCCTACCTCGATGCTCCCCATCCGGTCTGCCACTCCGCATATTTTTGCTGGATTGATTGTAATTGCCCGAAGCCCTTCTTCCATGGACAGTCCCGCCTTCACCGCCAATCCTGCGCAATAAGGCAGCGACTGAATCAGTGAAACCGGATGATCCGTCGTAATCGCCAGAAGTATATTATTTTTCTCCATGATCCCTGCCGTCTTAAAAGATGCATACTGGATCTCAATTTTGCTCCTACTTGCCAGATGCGGACCTAAAATAACCGGAAAACCGGTTTTAGAAATATCCTCCGCGATCAGATGTCCTTCCGTACAATGATCCAATGTGATATCCAGATCGTATTCCTGGGCAATACGAATGGCAGTATAAATATCGTCCGCACGATGAGCATGTACCTTTAAGGGGATCTCTTTTTTCAATACGGGGAGCCAACACTCATAACGATAATCTTCTTTAAAATCATCCGTCTTTTTTTCCTTTTTCATCATATACTGCTTTGCCAAAAACAATTCTTCCCGCAACATCGATGCAATTGCCATTCTGGTTGATGGCATTTTATTCTGACCAGAATAATTTACCTTAGGATTCTCGCCAAATGCCACCTTCATTGCTGCCGGAGCCTTCACAATTAAATCATCAATCCGTCTGCCGAAGGTTTTTACAAAGGCAAACTGACCCCCTACAACATTTGAACTGCCCGGTCCAATCATAGCCGCAGTGATACCCGCCCTGACTGCCTCACCAAATGCGGCGTCCATGGGATTGATCGCGTCGATCGCACGAAGATACGGTGTAACAGGATCTTCGGTTTCATTGCAGTCGTCCCCTTCCATCCCTTTCTTCTCCTCCGTAATTCCCATATGACAGTGCGCTTCTATGATACCCGGCATAACAATACAATCTTCAGCATTTAAAATCTCACCTTCAAAATCAGGCGGCAGGAGTTCCTGTTCTCCTACCGCCGCTATCTTGCCATCTTTAATGAGTATATTTCCACGTTTTTCGCCAAGTCCCGACTTACCCTGCATCGTATAGAGCAAACCATTCTTAATATAAATCATACTAATCCCTCGTGTCGCAGCTCTGCTGCAACTTAAATAGACTTCTTTGCGAAGTGCCCAATGGCACGGGCATTAGAAGTGCTTTTCACACTTATTGCATTATATTCAAAGGATTCACCGGTTCTCCGTCCTTCGTCATCTTAAAATACACATTACATCCCTCTTCTGAATAAAAGATGGATGGTTCTGCAACATAACCCAGAATATCGCCTTTTTCCACGTAATCACCCTCTGAAACCGCATAATTTTCCAATTGTCCATAAGTCAGCTGATATCCGTCACCAAGGTCACATATGATCGTCCCTCCGGTCTCAACATTTTCCCTGATGGATAAAATCTTTCCATCCGCTGCAGCAGTGATCGGCTCTCCAACCGTTGCTTCGATCACAACAGAGGGATTATAACGATACTGATTCAACGTCTTATAATAAACGACCTGATTCATACTGTAATTCATAAGGATATTGCCAACGATCGGCCAGGCCAGATCATCTGATTCCGAAAAATGCAGCGTGACCTCTGGCGCTGATGTCCGATTTTCTACAGTCTCTCGCGCAGTATTTGACGCAATTTCAGACTGAAGAATCTCATCTTCTGGAATATTAAGCCAATCATTTGCTGCTTCCTCTTCACCTTGTCCCAACATCGCCCGGTCCTCTACCGGCAATACAATCTCGCTGGTATTCGCTTCTTCATAGTTGATCTCAACATCCAGATCATCTGACGGATTGACCGGATTCTGCGGCTGAAGTCCTGCAATCTGATCTGCAATATCATTTGTCTGATTCTGTATTTCTTCATTTAATTCATTCAGATCGATTCGATTCTGATCATTATCCTGTGTGTTCCTTTGATTAACATAGATTCCTGTCATTGTCAACGCCGTCAAAATAAACGCTGAAGCAGCAAGCATGATAATCCGTTCTTTCCGTAATCCGGACTTCCTGTTTTTTCTCATTGCATCCTCCTTAAAATATCAAATTCCATGGAAATTTCCATGGGATTTCCATGGACATCTTCCAAATCATTGTCAATAGATATTTTTACCCGAATGCAACGCTTTATTCAAAAGTATTGATAGATTGCATAATCAGCATAATTAGTTTGCAAAATTGATTCACAATCCGATCCGTCATGAGAAAATTCACACATGGTAATTTCTTCTATTTTACCATTTTTTAAAAGTATTTTTCCCGCTGTTTCAGAAATAATATTTCTGACCTCCCTTTCATAAGTTGGAAAATTTTGTCCCCAATTTTCCCTGCGTTCCTGATAGGACCAAATATCATAAAAATTTTTGTTGGCTTCCAGATTATACAAAAAATTGCTTCTTAAAATAATACAGATTGCTTTTAACTCTTCCCTTGTATAACCCTTATCATAATACTGTGCCAGAAGTCCACAAAGATATTCATCCGTCGGTATGGACTGCGTCCCTTTTTCCGTTAGAATGGTAATCACCGGTCCCGTCAGAACAGGCAGCTTTTCCGCTTCATCGATCCCTCTTACAAAAACGGTTATAATATAAGGCAAAAATAGGACAACACAAAAAATGACACCGGTTATTTTTAATACCGGTATCATTTTTTTAATGATTTCAAATTTCTTTTTGGGAATTTGAAAAGTCAATTTACGCATTTTATAAAAATTCATTTTCCAAATTCAAAATCTTCTATCATATTTATAATATACTTTATCATATAAAATGTTACAACATAGTTACTTTGCCACATCCAGATGCTGCACAGTTCCCGCCATACCGTTTTCATATAAGAACATACCGGTTTTTCTGATTTTTCCGTTCAATGCATTATCTTTTAATGATTTCAAAGAAAACTCCGTATCAACGCTTTCCAGACAGATCGCGCCTACCCCTTTGTCCTTTAAATGATAAAGCACATCCTTTCCATGTTCATCCTTCGTCCAGATCAAAAGCTTACTCCAGATCGCGTCGTTTTCATCGATCCAGCCATTGCCGTCATCGTCATAAGCAGCCAGATCAGCAAATCCATCGCCTGATTTCGTTCCAAACAATTCAGAACCATCATTGATCTTGCCATCGCCATTCTTATCCAAAGCCAGATAACCACTGCCGGAATTCAACTGCGAAATACTATCTAAAATACCATCCGCATCGATGTCAAACATAAATTTCTGATCGCTGACATTCGCAATATTGCTGTCCAGATTGATGACCAGTGGATCGCCCAGATTAGAGGGCTGGCTGGGGGTATAAGCATAGATATCATTCTGATCATAATAATATTCTTCAAATCGTCTGCTCATCTCCAAACCGAGATTGAACTCGATCTCCCGGCCATCTGCCGTTACCACCTTTCCTTTTGTAGAAAACGCAGTATTTTCCTGTTCTTCATAGGAATATTCATTCTGGATAGCGCCGATCTGCACTGCGTTACCTGACATATTGTAACTATCCCCTCCGAATCCCTGACTGCTCCTGCTGACGCGTCCGCTCATCAGGTCATTAAAATGCCTTAACAGATAAAAAAGCGCATGTTCTCTGATCTGCCTCAAAGAAGCACGATCTTCTATCGACGTTATGTTTCCTGATGTAATCTGCCCCTTACGCCCTAACATGGACTGCTCCATCTCAGCCGTAACACCATCCTGCGCGTTACTTTTCAGCATGTCGGTAAAATAGCTGTTTTTATTCCATCTTCCCATACTCAGCGTCGTCTGCTGTCCTACAAATCCAACCACCGTACCAACGCTGCCTGCCTTCTGTGCGTTAGCGCCTGCAATCCATGCCGTCCGTCTTTGTTTCTCACTTGTTTCATACTTCCTTGCTGATCCCATCTGTACACTACTGGAACCAATGATCATATTTCCTTCCTTCCCTCATGCGGACATCTCACTCATCCCGGATCTCCAAGTTTCCTGCTCCGGTATTTCCCCCTTCACAGATCCACGGCAGTTCTTCCGATCTGCCGTATGAATCTCCTACTTACTATCCTTCGTCTGATCCAAGACCTTGCATCTTTATGTCTCCAACATAAAATACGTCACGGGTATCACGATACACCAATGGCGCGGATGCATATGAAACTGATCATGTTTCATGTCATGTGCCTGCACGAATTCGTTATTCAGGAAGCAGCCCTTACTCCGTAAGAACCGCCCTGTAACCTTTATATCGGTCACAGGGCGGAAATAATTAATTCTATTTTTTTCAAACAGCATAAAAAGACTATTGACTTTCGCGTACTTATACACGATTATAATTAATCAGGCATCCTTTTAATATGATCTGACGCTCCTCGTCTGTCATGTCGCCAAGCGTCATCGTAAATTCTATCGTACCGCCATCCTTTATGGCATATGCTTTGATCTTATCTGTCTTATTCTCCACCGCTTCTTTGATCTTCGGCAGGAAGATATAATCCATATTCTGAAAAGGAAGATCTCCCTCCGGAATGACAAATGGCAGCATACCCCAGTTGATTAAGTTGGAACGGTAGCGTTTTGTCGCATATTCATTTGCAATATTCGCCCAGCCCCCAAGCACCTTCTGACAGCTGGCAGCCTGCTCTCTGGCAGAACCATCCCCCGGCTTTACCGCAAAGATCGTGGAACCAATTCCAAGCGTATTGTGGTTGACTCCTTCAAAAGATGATTTCACTACATCCATAATCTCTGACAAGCCCTCCAATGCGCTCTTCGGACATTCTCCGGCTTCCAGCGCTTTCTGCGCTTTCTGTACCGCTTTTGCACGCTCTACATATTCCGGATCTTTTCTGGACAACGTAAATTCTGCAAGTCCTAAAGGATTGCTTCGATATGAGGAAGTCTCACCTGACGGAATCAACTCATCAGTCGTAGTTACCGGATCATTGATCTCGGAAACCACACGAAGCAAAAGATTCTCTGGAAGCGCAGGCATGGCAGGCCAATCCTTAATATTCGGGCCAAATTTGATCTCGACTGTGGGATCAGGCACTCCCTTAGAATCAAAGACGCGATTATCGTAAATCGTCTTATCAAAAAAGTATTTATATGCTCCTATCTTATCCGGCATCTCTGTCGCCGGAGTCAGATATCCTTTGTTTGCAGCAGTCGCAGCAATGGAACGCGCATCCATCAAAGCAACCGACGCAATCTGACCGGACTGCAGCTTAGATCCTTCCCTGTTCGGGAAGTTCCTTGTGGAATGACGGATGGAAAATGCACCGTTGGCAGGCGTATCCCCCGCGCCAAAGCAGGGACCACAGAATGCTGTCTTCAATACCGCGCCCGTCTGCATGATCGTTGCAGCACAGCCATTTCTGATCAGTTCCATATACACCGGCATAGATGCGGGATAAACGTTTAACGTAAACTCATCCGGTCCGATGCTGCACCCTTTTAAGATATCCGCTGCCGCGCAGATATTCTCAAATCCGCCTCCAGCACAGCCCGCAATCACGCCCTGCTCTACATAAAGTTTATTGTTGCGTACCTTATCCTTTAAGGTAAACTCCACAGCGCCATCCAGGCTGACAAGCGCTTTTTTCTCACAGTCATCCAGAATATCCATCAGATTAGCATTCAACTCATCGATAGTATAAGTATTGGACGGATGGAAGGGCATCGCGATCATCGGCTTGATCTCTGACAGATCCACTTCGATCACGCCGTCATAATATGCCACCTCTCCGGGTTTTAACTCTTTATAATCTTCCGGACGCTTATGAATCTCATAAAATTCCTGAATCTTTTCATCGGTCTGCCAGATGGAAGACAAACAGGTCGTTTCTGTCGTCATAACGTCTATGCCGATCCTGAAATCAGCAGAAAGCTTTTCCACACCAGGGCCAACAAATTCCATTACCTTATTTTTTACATAACCATTCTTAAAGACCGCACCGATAATCGCCAGCGCTACGTCCTGTGGACCAACGCCCTTCATCGGTTCACCCGTCAGATAAACAGCGATCACACCCGGCATATTGATATCGTAAGTCTGATTCAACAGCTGTTTCACTAACTCAGGACCACCCTCGCCCATGGCCATAGTGCCAAGCGCACCATATCTGGTATGGGAATCTGAGCCTAAGATCATCCTGCCGCCGCCGGCAAGCATCTCCCTTGCAAACTGATGGATCACTGCCTGATGAGGCGGTACATACATTCCACCATATTTCTTTGCGCAGGTCAGTCCAAACATATGGTCATCTTCATTGATCGTACCACCCACCGCACAAAGAGAATTATGGCAGTTCGTCAGCACATACGGAACCGGAAACTTCTGCAGTCCTGACGCACGGGCCGTCTGAATAATTCCGACAAACGTAATGTCATGGCTGGTCAGCTTATCAAACTTGATCTTCAGCTTGTCCATATTGTCTGAGGTATTATGTTCCTTTAAGATGCCGTAAGCAATCGTATCCTTTTTTGCGTCCTCACATGTGACCGTCCTTCCGGTCTTTTCTGCAATGATCCGGGCAGCATCCGGCGTGTCAGCAACAAGCTCCGTACCATTTACCAGATATGCGCCGTTGTCATGTAACTTTATCATCTCTCTTCTCCATTCTTTCTATATTTTGTAAAAAGCATTCCTGACCTTTATCCGGCAGAAATCGAATTTGATATTTAATTCATATATTTTGGAAAGAGGGACCACTACCGCAGTCCCTCTTCATGGAGTAACATATTATCAAATTATCATTTCTTCCGCAGTGTAACCTTATCCAGCTTCCAGATGTCATCTACATATTCCTTGATGGTTCTGTCGGATGTAAACTTACCGGAGCATGCCGTATTCAGGATCGCGCTTCTCGCCCAGCCCTTCTCGTTGCGGTACGCAGCTTCCACTTTCTTCTGTGCTTCCGCATAAGACTTAAAGTCCTTTAAGATGAAGTACGTATCTGCCTTGGAAGTGCTTAACGTATTCAACAAGGAGTTGTACAGCGGACGGAACATGTCAGGATCATTCGGTGCAAATGCACCGTTGATCAACTGCATCAGTACCTTTCTGATATCCGGATCATTATTAAAGATCTCCATCGGATTGTAACCGCCGAAGTTTTCATATTTGATAACCTCATCGGAAGAAAGTCCGAAGATAAATGCATTCTCCTCGCCAACCTCCTCTACGATTTCCACATTGGCACCGTCCATCGTACCGATGGTCAACGCGCCATTTAACATAAATTTCATGTTACCTGTACCGGATGCTTCCTTACTTGCCGTAGAAATCTGCTCGGATACATCCGCCGCCGCAAAGATCAGCTCTGCATTAGATACGCGGTAATCCTCAATAAACACAACCTTGATCTTGCCGTTGATGGAAGCGTCATTGTTGACTACATCAGCAACGGAATTGATCAACTTAATTGTCAGTTTCGCATTCATATAGCCTGCGGCTGCCTTTGCACCAAAGATAAATGTCCTTGGATAGAAATCCATCTCCGGATGTTCCTTCAATTCATTATACAGATACATTACATGAAGGATATTTAACAGCTGACGCTTATATTCATGAAGTCTCTTTACCTGTACGTCAAAGATCGATCTGGGATCAACCTCCACGCCGTTATGCTCTTTGATATATGCGGCAAGTCTTACTTTATTCTTATACTTGATGTTCATGAACTCCTGCTGAGCCTTCTCATCATCCGCATAAACCTTTAACTTCTTAATCTTTGCAAGATCCGTAATCCAATCCTCACCGATATGAGCTGTCACCCAATCAGCAAGCAGCGGATTACCATGCAGCAGGAACCTTCTCTGTGTAATACCGTTGGTCTTATTGTTAAACTTCTCCGGGAACAACTCATAAAAGTCCTTCAGTTCCTGATTCTTCAAGATCTCTGTGTGCAGCCTTGCCACACCGTTGACCGAATAACCCGCACAGATCGCAAGGTGCGCCATCTTCACCTGTCCGTCGTAGATGATCGCCATCTTACGAACCTTCTCCTGGTTACCGGGATATTTGCGCTCGATATCAAGAATAAATCTACGGTTGATCTCCTCAATAATCTGATATACACGGGGAAGCAAACGGGAGAACAGCTCTATCGGCCATTTTTCCAAAGCTTCCGCCATAATTGTATGATTCGTGTAAGCACAGGTCTTAGTTGTCACATCCCATGCTTCTTCCCAAGTCAGATAATATTCATCCATCAGGATTCTCATTAACTCTGCTACAGCAACCGTAGGATGCGTGTCATTGAGCTGGAAGGTTACCTTCTCATGGAACTTCCTGATATCGTCATGGGCTCTCATATATTTCTGAACAGCTTCCTGCACTGATGCGGAAATAAAGAAATACTGCTGTTTCAGACGCAGCTCTTTACCTGCGTAATGATTGTCATTCGGATAAAGAACCTCTACGATATTCCTTGCAAGATTCTCCTGCTCCACTGCCTTCTGGTAATCGCCCTTATCAAAAGAATCCAAACGGAATACGTCAAGCGGCTCCGCATCCCAGATACGAAGTGTATTTACGATGCCATTACCATATCCAACAATCGGAAGATCATATGGAATCGCACGTACCGCCTGATAACCTTCCTGATAATAATTGTTTCTGCCATTTTCATCCACACGGACACTAACATATCCGCCAAATCTTACTTCCTTGGCATATTCCGGGCGACGCAGTTCA
>CAMWHY010000069.1 GCA_947174185.1 uncultured Lachnospiraceae bacterium
CTCCTCATTATAGCACGGAACTACGACAGCTAATCTATCCATCGGATTCTCCTAATCATTCATCCCAATTCGTGTAGACGGACTGTACGTCGTCATCATCCTCTAAAAGATCCAGCGTCCTCTGCAGACTCTTGACGCTGTCCTCATCTGTCAGTTCCACATAATTCTGCGGAAGTCTGGTCACTTCAGCCGACGCAATGGGCAGTTTCAGACTTTCCATTGCCTCCAATATTTCCGGAAACGCGTCGGGATCCGTCAGGATTTCATACGAATCCTCTTCCTCGACAAAGTCATCCGCTCCGGCATCCAACGCCTTTTCCATCAACGTATCTGCATCCAGCTCGCAATCTTCCTTATCTACGATAATCTGTCCCTTTGTGTCAAACATAAAGGACACGCATCCCTGCGCACCAATACTGCCGCCGCCCTTGGTAAACGCGCTGCGGACATTGGCTGCCGTTCGGTTCTTATTATCGGTCAATGCTTCTACAATGATTGCAATGCCCTTCGGACCATACCCCTCATAAACAACATGTTCATAATTGACAGCATTGCTATCGCCTGCCGCCTTCTTGATTCCCCTGTCGATGGTATCATTGGGCATATTATTGGCTTTCGCTTTTGCAATCACGGTAGCCAGTTTATAATTATTGGCAGGATCAGGACCGCCTTCCTTTACGGCAACTGCAATCTCCCTTCCGAGAATGGTAAAGATCTTTCCCTTCGCAGCATCATTTTTTTCCTTTTTGTGTTTAATGTTGGCAAATTTTGAATGTCCAGACATATGGAACCTCCTGTAATCCTTTTGTATTTTATGGTTGAATGGGTGTCACCTGTATGGTCTTGATCACCTTATTCTCTACTTCTAATACCTTAAATCGATAATTTTCAATCCTCGTCTCAAACAAATCATCCTCCTCGGGAATCTTTTCCATCAGCGAGACGAGATATCCGTTGATCGTTTCAAATTCCTGCTCACCAAAATCAATCCCGAAAGTATCTGTCAGTTCTTCCAGTCTGGTCAACCCGTCGATCTGATAGATCTCTTCCTTTTCATGCTTCTGTATCATAGAAACATCAGCATCATATTCATCCTGAATATTACCGACGATCTCCTCTAAAATATCTTCCATTGCTACCAGTCCGGAGGTTTGTCCGTATTCATCCACAACGATAACCATCTGCGTCTTGTTTGCCTGCATCTCTTCGAATAAAGCATCCACCGCTCTGGTTTCCGGAACAAAAACGGCATCCCGGATCAACCCCGCCGTCTCCTTCAGCGTTTTGTTCAGCTTGGGATTTTCACTCTGTACCCGGACAAGATCCTTAATATGTAGGATACCGACAATATGATCGATATTTTCCTCATAAACAGGATAACGGCTGTAATTATTATTCAGAATCTCCCACAGGGCATCCTTGACCTTGATATCTGCATCCAAACCGGATATATTGTTGCGGTTTGTCATGATATCCTGCGCTTCTTTATCTGAAAGCTCAAAAATATTATTGATCATCTCAGCTTCATTGGCCTGCAGGATTCCTCGTTCCTGTCCTTCATTGACAATCGCAATGATTTCTTCCTCCGTTACATCCGAAGTATCCGACTTCCTCTGGATGCCAAATACCAGTTCCAGAAATCCCACGCTTTTTCGCAAAAACCATGTGAACGGCGTCAGAAGAACCAGCAATATATGGACAATTTTATAAAACAGACGAATGACCTGCACCGGATATCTTGATGCAATCCGCTTTGGCAAAAGTATACCAAAAATCAGCAGGAAATAAACAAAACCAACCGTCATCAGTATGCCATAACGCATTGTTATAAAACGACTGCTAAAATAATAACCGCCATAAAACAACAGAGCCGTCGCAAGAAGATGAATCGTGTCCACCAGACGCTGCGGATCGTCATGGAGCTTCATGACTTCCGCATTATCTTTTGCTGCTCCAGCGGAATAGTTTTTTACAGCCTCCCCAAAGGAATAGAGAATAAAATATACGAGGATCGTAACAATATATGCTATGATGCCAGCCGCCAAACCATCTCCTAAGAGAAACGCCATACTACCCGCCGCAGAATCATCATTCATGATAAAACCTTCACCACACCTTCCCAATTGGCTTATTCAACTGCAATTAAATATAACATTTTCCCCGATAAACGTCAAGAAAGGCTCTTATGTATCCAATTCCAGACTTATCTTTAGTGCACGATCTACCTTTGCCATGATCTCATAATCCAGATGGCAGACCAGCTCGCGCATTCTTTTCTTATCAACAGTCCGAAGCTGCTCCAGAAGAATCACGGAATCTTTTTCCATCTGATATCTGGAAGCCTCCAACTCTATATGAGTAGGCAGCTTGGCTTTATTCATTCTGGATGTGATCGCCGCAACGATTACAGTAGGGCTGTGTTTGTTTCCAATATCATTTTGGATGATCACTACCGGACGGATCCCTCCCTGTTCCGATCCAACCACCGGCCGCAAGTCAGCATAATAAACATCTCCTCGTTTCATAACAATCCCTCAATTCACCACAATAACTATTTTATCTTCTTATGTATGAAACAATTCTATTTATGTATTATGCCCATGATTCTTATTGCTATACTTGTATTATCATATATTTACTGATAGATCCTCGGCACACGTTTATTAATATTGCAGGCAATCTCATAATTGATCGTTCCACAAAGCTTAGCCAGCTCTTCCATACGGATCTCTTCATCCTGATCCCTGCCGATCAATGTCACAATATCGCCGCGGCTGACGCCTTCAATCTTCGTAACATCTACCATAAATTGATCCATGCAGACGCGTCCAATGATTGGCGCACGCCTTCCACGGATCAATACCTCTCCCTGATTAGATAACAGGCGTGGATAACCATCGCCATAACCTACCGGTATCGTCGCAACTACCGTCTCCTCTGATGTAATATATGTTCCTCCATAGCTTACGGGAACTCCTGCTGACAAAGTTTTCACATATGCGACAGCACTTTTCCAACTTAAAATTGGCTGGAGGACAATGGTATCCGTAGAAACCTCATCCGAAGGCCTCAGACCATAAATGATGATCCCCGCCCGTACCAGCTCCATCTTTGCTGCCTCAAACTCAATAATTCCGGCGCTGTTTGCACAATGCTTCAGGGGAATAGCGACATCTGCCTTCTCCAGTTCCCCGCAGAACGCTCTGAAACGATCGATCTGCTGCTGTGCCGGAACATGATCCCATTCATCCGCCCTGGCAAGATGTGTAAAGATCCCTTCTACTGTGATCGCATCTGATGCAGCTATCCTTTTTACTGTTTCTATGCCTTCTTTTGCAGCCGGCAGACCGATCCGGGACATGCCGGTATCCACCTTGATATGTACGGGGATCGTTTTATTCTGTTTTTTAGCTTCTTTACATAGTAATTTAGCACTTTCTGCATCAAATATCGTCGGTGTTACCTGATATTTGATCAGGGTTTCATATGCAGTGGGAAATACATATCCTAAGATCAGGATTCGTTTTTTCAATCCGGCTTCTCTCAGTTCTACCGCTTCCTCTATGGTCGCTACGGCATATCCCCAGACAAATGAAAACTGTTCCAGTTCTTCCGCAAGCCTGACTGCACCATGTCCGTAACCGTCCGCCTTAATTACTGCGATCAACGGCACATTACTACATGCATATATATTACGGATATTATGTCGAAACGCTTCCAGATCTATCGTTACATAAGTTCGTTCTTTTGATATATTCTGAACTTTCAAGATTATATGCCGCCTTCTTTCAATACTATAGGGATCATATCCGGCAGATCGCCTGCTTTTACGGAAGCCCGGTGATAGCGTTCTGCCGCATAACATCCGGCTTTTCCATGGATAAAAACAGCAACAGCGGTTCTCACTGCGGAAATACTACTGTCCACACTGGAAAACGTGGCAATCATTCCGGCCAGAACATCTCCGCTTCCTGCCGTCGCTAGAGCATCCGTACCGCTATCCGAGATATATACCGTCTTTCCATCAGTAATCAGCGTCACGGCATCTTTTAACACAAGGATACATCCGTACTCCGCCGCCCAATGCATACAATATTCCATATCCTGATGTTTTGCAGCCTCCAACGGCAGACCGCATAACCGTGAGAACTCCAAGGGATGAGGTGTCAATACCGTAGGATATCCCTTCTCCTTCCGATAAGCCAGCCAATCCAAATGCTTACTAATAATATTCAGTGCATCTCCATCCACAATGGCTGCTTTCTCATAATGACGCATCACATATTCCGTCAGAACCGCCGCAGGATTTTCTTTCGATAATCCACAGCCGATCAGAAGCGATGTGCTCCAGTCAAAATATCCTTTTATTTTTTCATGATTGATGATATATTCCATCTTCTGGTCGGAGTCCAGCACATGTTCATAGTCGTCAAAAAGAGCTTCCGGTACGGAAACCGATAAGATCTGGCGATTGTTCCTGTGGGAAAGTACACGGGCCATCCCTGCACCGCTGCGAAAGGCAGCCTGCGTGCTAAGCGCCATCGCACCTGCCATAGTCTCCGAACCGGTGACAGATAATATCTTACCATAGGTTCCCTTATTGCCATATGGATCTCTGTACGGAAGGTAGTGCAGATCGCTATCCTCCATCAGATAATGGTCAAGCGTAATATTCCCCTTATAGATTCCGATATCTCCGACGATTGTCTTACCGCAGTAAAGAGGACCTTTTTTCAAAAGCATGCCCGTTTTCTTCCACTGGAACGTTACCGTTTCATCCGCCATGACGGCATCTCCCATAATACTGCCGCTGTCCGCATGAAGTCCGCTGGGAATATCTACTGCAATCACTTTTGCACCTTGTTTCCAGTGAAGCGTATTGATTAGATCAACTGCTTTTATAAACTCCCCTTCCAGATCCCTATGCAGCCCGATCCCAAATAATGCATCAATGACATACGCATAGCCGCCCGCATCACTTACCGCATCCATCCTGCGTTTTACAGATATGCTCAACTGCTCTAAAATATGCTGCTGCAGCTTATTTTCTTTTGTAGATTTCTCCTCGTTACCGACCATCACTATCTGCACGTGATACCCCCGGCCGATAAGAATTCTGGCGGCTGCCAGTCCGTCTGCCCCATTATTGCCATAACCACAAAGAATCAGTATTTTCCCAGATACATCATCTTTTATGCGGGAACATACAAAAAGAGCCGCCTTTTCCATCAATACAAGGGATGGGATACCGACCTGCTCTATTGTATATTGTTCACATTTTTTAACTTCCTCAGAAGTCAGGACTGGTTTCATACATTCTCTTCCTTCTTTTCTTCTTTGGAGGCTTTATTTTGCCGCGTCTTCTCCGCCGGATTATACGCCATATCAAAGATGTCGATCACCTCTGCCCCAAAGATATCGTGCATATAGGAATAGACATTATGATTCTGCAGTTCATACTGCTGCTTCCTGACGACGTTCTTTTTTAATTCTATCCGAATATTGTTGATCCATTCTGCAATCTCCGTAATCTTATCGGAATTCTCCTGAATCGCCTCGTAACAGACCTGCATCGTCTCTATCATCAAATCAAAATTAACCTGATCGATCTGTGCCGGCAGTTCCTTCATTTCCTCCTGATATTCCGCTAACGTATGATTGCACTCCTCGATTAGTTTTTTATATTCATTCTGTTTTTTTGCATTGGCGCCATCCATTTCGTCAACAATATTTTCCATCAGCAGCTTCTTTTGCTTCCGTAGAGCCCTTGTCTCCGTATTCACTTTTCCCTGACGCTTTAACAGTTCCTTTAATTCATCCTCCAGCTTCTGCATTCGTGGCGTCTTCTCCAGTCCATTCATGAGCCGGTACCACTTATTATCCAGTGAGATCACAGGGATTTTTTTCCCTTTCAAAGCCGGAATGAATACTTCCTCTTTTCTTGACAAGGCACTCACCTCACTATTTTCATCGTTATCAAAGAAGCCCGTCCAGCGTCTCCCGAATCGCCCTGATAAACTCCTGACTATTTAAAACAGTAACCTCCGTAAGCGACGTAATCAGAGCCAGATCCTTTGTCATCTTTCCGCTTTCGATGGTCTGCAGTGTTGCCTTTTCTAGACAGTCTGCATATCTTACAAGTTCCGGAATTTCATCCAGTTCTCCGCGCTTTCTGAGTGCGCCTGTCCATGCAAAGATCGTCGCAACGGAATTGGTGGAAGTCTCCTCTCCTTTTAGATGCTTATAATAATGACGCTGTACCGTTCCGTGCGCCGCTTCATATTCATAGATACCGTCGGGAGATACCAGAACAGAAGTCATCATAGCAAGCGAACCAAAGGCAGAGCTGACCATATCACTCATTACATCTCCGTCATAATTCTTACACGCCCAGATAAATCCTCCCTTTGCCTTCATCACTCTGGCAACCGCATCGTCAATCAGCGTATAGAAATATTCAATGCCCGCTGTTTCAAAAGCATCCTTGTACTCCGTCTCATAAATCTCGGCAAAGATATCCTTAAAAGTATGGTCATATTTTTTGGAGATCGTATCCTTTGTCGCAAACCACAGATCCTGCTTTGTATCCAGAGCAAAATTAAAACATGATTTTGCAAAGCTGCGGATAGATTTCTCCGTATTATGCATGCCCTGTAAAATACCTGCATCCTTAAACTCATGAATCAATTCTTTCATGACATTACCATTATCATCTTCAAATACAAGATAAGCCTTGCCTGGTCCCGGTGCCTTGATCTCCGTATTCTTATAGACATCCCCATAAGCATGACGCGCAAGTGTGATCGGTTTTTCCCAGTTCTTTACGCAGGGGCTGATTCCGTTCACCACAATAGGCGTCCTAAATACCGTACCGTCCAGAATTGCACGGATCGTGCCATTTGGGCTCTTATACATTTCTTTGAGGTCATATTCCTCCATACGCGCCGCATTGGGCGTAATGGTCGCACATTTTACGGCTACACCGTACTTCTTTGCCGCAAGGGCAGAATCAATCGTTACCTGATCATTCGTCTCATTGCGATATTTTAAACCAAGGTCATAATATTCCGTCTTCAGATCGATATATGGCAGTAACAGTTCCTCCTTGATCATCTGCCAGAGAATCCTTGTCATTTCATCTCCGTCCATCTCCACCAAAGGTACTTTCATTGTAATTTTTTCCATGCTGTTACTCCTCTCATTCCGGTAAAATCCTTTTCATACTAATTTTATCTCATTCCCAGAATATCGTCAACAAAAACTATGGAAGCGCTTTCAACAGCATTTCCCTATAATAATAACCGCTCGATATCCAGAACGCCCCAGCCCTGCAAATTCCAAGGTTCATGGACATCCCGCGCCGCATGCTGCAACCGTGCCACTAACTGCTGCGAAGAAAGATAGCCTCCCGCTAGCAACATTGCCGAAGCGCCGGTGACCACTGCTGTCGCCATGGACGTTCCGCTCTTAGCACAATACGCTTTCCTACGCCCCTGCCTGTACTGGTGGGAACAGGAGATAATGTCCGTCCCAGGCGCCACCAGATCCGGTTTTTTTAGAGAATACCTGCTGGGTCCTCTCGCAGAGTATTCAGAACAGCTCTTTCCGCTCTGTCCTTTATATCCAAAGTCATAACAGCCAACCGAAATCACATCATCCCCCTCGCCCAGCGCAGACAGCGTCATAGGTTTGGGACCATTGTTCCCAGCCGCAGTAATGACCAGAATATCCTCCTTATACAGCCTGCTGATTGCCTGCTGCATACGTTTTCTGCTATCACTGTTGACATGATTCTCCATCCCGATTGAAATATTGACGATCCTGATATGATAACGTTTTCTGTTCTGATAGATCCAGTCCAATGCATCCAGAAGATGCGCCGCCGCTCCGTCTCCCTTTCCATCCAGGATCTTGATAGCGATAATTTGTGCAGACGGAATAACGCCCTCATAAGCTCCGTTGGAAAGTCTGCCATTGCCGCAGATGATCCCTGCGATATGGGTCCCATGTCCAAAGTCGTCATAGGGCGTCTTCCTTCCTCCCACCACGTCGTGGAAAGCGACAATATTGGATGCGATATCCGGATGTCCTGCCACACCGGAATCAAGAATTGCAATTGAAAAATCACATGGACGATGTCGAAGTTGCGCAAAATCGTCCAAATGAAGTACAGTGCGTACCCGTTTCACCTACTGTCTTCTTCCATCTTTTTCTCATAACCAATATATGTGAAAAATCGCAAAATGCCCCATTATAATGGGCATTTTTTTGACCCTGATGAAAAATAGATTCCATTTGTAGATTGGAATCAAAAAGCAGCTCCAGATGAGCCGCTTTTTATCAATTATTCAAATGCTGTAGTATCCTGATATACCGTATCCGTCAGACCAATCTTTTCCGTAAGCTGGCTGCATCCTGCAAACGCATAGCTGCCAATGGACCTCAGCCCTGCCGGGAATGTCACCGAAGTCAGTTCATGATGGTCGCGGAATACACCGGACGCAATATATTTTACATCCTCTGGTATCACGATTGCCGCATCAGATCCTTTATAGGAAATCAGCACACCATCTCCAACAATCAGATAATCCCCTGTTTCCGATGAACTCCGCCAGTTTTCCAGCCATGGCGTATGTTCAAATGCATAAGCCTCAACATTGGTCACAGTAGAAGGAATCACAACATCCGTAAGCTGATCGCAGTGATAAAACGCTCCGTAGGAGACCGTTCGCAGACCTTCCGGGAGCACCGCCTGCATCAAGCCGGTTCTGGCAAATGCCAGCTGGCCAATGACCTCGATGGGGCCTTCCGCCGCAAAATCATAGGAGGTAAGATCTGTCTGATTGTAATAGGCATAATCCGCAACGGCTGATAATGTTACACTTTCCTGACTGCCGTTTAAGGTAGAACCATCCGTTACAACCATATTGCCTGCCATCACAAATACCCTGTCAGATACGATCCTGGCGTTGCCCAGTACGGCGCCGTCCGTTGTCTGATAAGACATTGCAGTATCAACGTTACCCGAACTGGTATTTGAACCGGAAAGGTTTTCTTTCCCATCCACCGGCTTTGAGCCGGAACCAATAGGCTGTGGTATCTGCTCCGCTTTCCCCTCTTCAAAATAAGATATCTGATAAACAGAGGAAGGATTGGTTTCAAAACCATGCTCCGAAGCATATTCTTCTACATACGAGCCTGCTTCGCAGACAAACAAGGCTTCCTTATTACAACTGTCAAACGCAGTATCATGAATCTCCGTAACTGACATGGGGAAGACAATCTGCTTTAATGACCGGCAGCCATCAAACGCTTTCAGACCGATGGCACATAACGGCGCATTGATCGTCACCGTCTCTATGCTTCCCGCGTCCGCAACCGCATAATCCGGAATCCTTGTCAAACCCGCTGAAAACGTAATATCCTCTAATTGATCGCATCCCCAGAACGCATAACGCACAATATCGGTAACCGTATCCGGCATCCGGTACTGACGCCCCTGTCTGCCAGCAAGATATTGATAAATCTTGCTTTGGGACGCATCATAAATGACACCGTCCACACAGGAAAAATTTTTATTATTGGCAGCAATCCTGACATTAGATAGACTGTCGCAGTCAGCAAACGCCCCGCTCCCAAGTGTTCTTAATCCTGACCCGATCGTCACGGACTGCAGATGAGTGCAATGGTTAAATGCGGAATCGCCTACCACGGTAACCGCATTGGGCAAAGTAATCTTCTGCAGGGCAGTACAGTCAGCAAACGCTCCGTAACCGATCTCTATCACGGAGTCCGGCAGGATTACCTCAGTAATATTGGCATTGGCAGCAAACGCCCCCTTCCCGATCACCTCTACCCCGTCAGGAACCGTTACCACAAAATCCGTTCCACTGTAGCTGACCAGTTCTTTGCCATTTATATTAAACCCTGCCCCGGTGGATGCCGCTCTGGAGCTGACATAACCGCCAATCAGCAGAACCGCCATCGCTATCGCCACAGGAAGTCCCAAGATCCATTTTAATCTTTGCCGCATATACCCCTCCCATATACTAATAAATTCCAGTCCGGCATCTTTATGGAATGCCGGACCGGAAACACCTTAGAACAACTTTATACAGCAACTTTCTTCTTATCTTTCCAGATAAACAATACACCTGATATACATGCCAATCCAACCGCCAGGAACCATTTCGGGTGGATATCGCCTGTCTTTGGCGTCGTATCCGTTACGCCGGATACAAGATTGTTCGTATTCACATAGATCGCATACGGCGAAAAATGCGTTGCGGTAAACTGCATACACGGAACTCCATCAATCGTCGTAAACTTCACCGTCATAGGATCAAGTACACCGTTCACGACACCTGCCGCCATATTATTGCCTGCATAAGGCACCAGATCATCCGGAATCGGTATGGTAATGGTTACCGCAAGACCCGCTGTATTCTCGATCTTACGCGTACCGGTCTCATCATATAACGAAATATCAAATCCGACAAACCGGACATTGGTCAGATCGCCATATTGCGCCCTAAGCGCCTGCTCAACTGCCGCATAAGCTGCCGCGCTGTCCGTGATCTTTACTACAAAATTGTCTGTAGATCCTGCCACGGTTGCAGAAGCAAGGTTCTTATTATTATTATCGATTGTGCCTGTCGTAACAGTTACGTCCGTTCCGCCTTTATTTGACGGATTACGGCTGGTGCCACCACTGCCGGAAGTATTATTATTATTGTTGTTATTATTATTCGTTCCATTGGTAGTGCTGTTCTGGCTTACCCGGTTAGAGGACACCGAAGGCGTCTTATAGGTGGCCGTCACTTTCACCTCGTGCGTCGGCATAATAAACGTCGTAGATGCTCCAAATGCATTGGCAAAACCGATATCCGTATTAGACGTCGTCCAGCGGTCAAATACTTTTCCCGTCGGAGCCGCATACGCTGTGATCGTAACTACACTGCCCGGTGCATAATAACCGCCGCCCGCGCCATTCTCCACGATCACATTATACCTGCCGTTATTATCCGATACGGAATTGCCTGAAGTAGTACCGTTGGAGCCGTTATTGCCGTTGGAGCCATTATTGCCATTGGAGCCATTATTGCCATTGCTTCCACTATTTCCATTTCCGCCACTATTTCCATTTCCGCCGTTTGGATTATTACCGCCAACACCGTTGCCACTTACGGGAACTGCTGAAAAGACGGCAACCGCATTACGGTTTTCGGTTACATTCTCCAGACCAAGCGCACTGTCATAGAAATTCCAATGGCTAAAATACCATCCCTGATGTTCTGCAAGCTTTGGCGACGGATAAGTAGAAGGAACCAGTCCGTTGTTACCCTCTGCCACCTGCTTCGTCTCATATACGGAGTAATCATCATTTCGGAAGGTAATCGTAAAATATGCCGCTTCCGGATCCGGCACAAAGACCGGCATCGCAATCAGATTCGTCTGCACATTCTGCAAAGGATCACCTGTTCCATCATACGGCGTAAAATCCGTGTAATAGTAAATCCAGGAGTCAAAAACATATCCGCTGTTCTCAGCTGTTTTCGGTGTCGGTTTATTATTCGGCGGATAGGTGGATTTTCCGTTCTCTACCGTCCTGGTTTCATAGACAGAATAATCGTCGTTACGGAATTCAATCGTAAATTCCGAACCAATATACTGGACATAAATATTTTTTATTGCATTAGTTGTGCTACCGTCCGGATTTGTTTTCAGATACGTTCTCGTAATAAACCTGCAGTCCGGACGCGTATGGATCGTCGTCACTGTATGTTCCGGATCAAACGCCGTATCGGCAATACGATAGGTGTCCGGAATGGTAACATCCAGTGAGGAAGCATTCCCACCAAATGCATAATCTCCAATCTCCAGATCCGGTGAAGCAGGGAAAATCACCGTCGCCAAATCCTCACAGTTCTGGAACGCGTTCTGGGGCACTCTTGTAATCGAAGTTTCTGACAGATCGATACTCATGATCTCCTTACAGCCTTCAAAAGTCCCAATTTCCATTTCTGAAACTCTGGTAAGATTCGGATCGTTACTGCTGTTTACCCAGAGAGACTTTGCGTCACGGTCTATCAGACCTCTTCCCGGAAGACAGGTCGTAATCTGATAAGTTCCATTGGGCAGTACCTTATACAAAATATAATTATCATAGGTATAATTGCCTGCCGCCGCTATTGTTCTTAACGAATCACAATTCTGGAATGCCGTAGGCGCAATTTCTTCACAAGCATCGGAAAGAATGATACCCTGTAAGTTCTCACAACTGTCAAAGGCATACTCCGGGATACTGGTTACACCCGGCATTTCAATACTAATGATCCAGTCATTTCCCTTCGTCTGAAGAGATGTTGTATCAATTTCATTGGCAGTCAACGGAATCTTATCAACATAATATCCGGAAAATAACCCGGCATGATATCCGCCATTCTTCTCATAATAATCCTCAAGCGATCCCATACCAGCAATAGACAGATTATCATTGCTATACAGATCACGTCTGTTAATATTCAAACCACCCGAAACATCCCGATCGTTCAACGCATCAATATAGATCCAGCTGCCCTGATTTTCATTGTTAACATCAGTTGACAGATAAAAAGATTTCACGTCAATCGATGTGATTGCCTCCGGCAATACCAGCTGCCGGGTCTCATTGACTATCTGGATATCCTGCGGTGTCGGCACCAGATTTACGGATATCCCGTTTTCCGATATTGTCTTACGTTCATATCTGTCGCGTATCTCCTGGGGCAGATCGGCATAATGAGGATAATCGATCAAGAGGTTCTCATCCGTCTGCTCGTCACGAATCACATAATAGTAATTCGGTCCCGAAGAACGGTAACAGATCCTTGTGCCATTCGCATTGATATAATGGGACTGGCCTCCGGGAACTGTATCATCCTCCATCGCATAGTCAAAGGGTCCATATCCTATCGCAATATCTCCTTCAAAATACAGTCCGCTCTGACCACCCGTAACAAATGCACTATCCGCAATTTCTACCGGTGTATTATACCTCGGCGTTTCCCAAATGACTTCTGTCAGTTTCGGGCAATCGGCAAATGCGCTGTCTCCTACAGAGGCAATCCTCTCTCCAATCACTACCGATTCCAAAAACCTATTATCTGCAAATGCCTTGGTTCCGATTGTTTCTACGGAATTGCCAAGCTGGGCAGTCTTTAAACGGTCGCAGCCCTCAAAAACGCCTTCGCCGATATCTTCAATAGAATCGTCATTTACAATAAGATTTACGATATAATCCTTGACCGCCGGAGAGGAGGCTGTCGGT
This sequence comes from uncultured Lachnospiraceae bacterium, assembly GCA_947174185.1. Classification (GTDB taxonomy): domain Bacteria; phylum Bacillota; class Clostridia; order Lachnospirales; family Lachnospiraceae; genus NK4A136. The sequence goes on from CAMWHY010000069.1 coordinate 13,310, forward strand.
GCATCAAAACAACCATTTCCCAGAGCCGTAACCCTATAAGATGCAACGGTTCCCGGAATAATCAATTCCTCAATCTCCACCGGACTATCGATAAACCGGCAGGCTATCAGCGTTGCCGTACCATCTTCCACGCCGGCTTCTGTGGTATTGATCTTCAATTCATAACGATAATCACCAATACCCACTTCATAATGGTCATCACCATACACATCCGTATATACATACGGTACATATTCCGCAGCATTCGTGGAAGCACTCCACGTCGAAGTTCTCGGCAATGCAGGATTCGTACTGCTCCGGCTTATATTTTCCGGACCGCGGACATAGAATCTGACATTCTCCACATCCTTAAACAGATCCTTATGATAAGATGCCAATCTGGCATTCTCAGGGAATGTCACTGTTTCAAGATTCTGACATCCCATAAAGGTATTCATGGGTACCCGTGCCTCAGCACCATCTCCCAGGTTATCCGGCATGGTAACCGTTTTTAAGTTGGTACGTCCTGCTAAAATATAGTCTCCAAGAGGCGAAGCATATTTGTTTCCATCTAAGTCATACAAATCATTATATGTTGCGTTATTCGCAGCACTTGCATAGGTTTCTATTAACTCAGGAAATGTAAATTCGTTCATTACCGAGTGACTTCCATTAGCGGACAGGGCAAAAGCTGCCTTGCCAATGGCTGTTGTTGACTGTGGCGGTGCAAACGACACCTCATACAGGTTTGGACAGTCGAAAAATGCATACTCTCCAATATTCACTTTGGTACATGCAGACAAATCAACATTGCGGAGATTCTGGCAGTCAGCAAAGGCACCAAAACCAATCTGCTCCACCTTGTCTGTAAATTCAATTTCCGTAAGCTGCGGGCAGCCATAAAAAGCTTCTTTTCCAATAATCGTCGTATCACTAGCCAGCATAATACCGGTAAGATTTTTACTGTTCTTAAATACCCGGTTGCCAATATACGTAACACTGTCAAACGCTACCGTAATGATAAAAGATTCCTCAAATGCACTGTCTCCAATATAAGCAATTCCGTTTCCAACAAGAATTTCATTTACTCCATTACATCCATAAAATGCTTTTTCGCCTATAGCACTAATCAATTGTCTTGCAGTGATCAGAAAACCGTTGTCATCTACAAGAGTATTCGTTCCAAGGCTTTCCTTATCATCCATATCAATTAACCGCGGAATGTAAACGGAAGTGGCATCGGGAATCGTATCTATAGTGGTTCCCTCAAAATCAGGGACATACTTCGCACCTGGTACGGAGTTATTTACCAGTTCCAGTGTGAAACCTTTCCGTCCTAATTCCTTATCACAATAATATCTCAGTCGATCCGCCTCATCCATGTCATTTGCATTAAGTTCTATAGCGCTTACACCACCAAGTTCGGCCAGCGTAAGCCTATATGCCACATCTGCAGGGCATTCATTTTCCTCACAATACCTTGCTACAGCGGCATCATAATCATTTTTAAATCGATTATAATAAGTCGGAAAATATTCTTTTACATCGTCAAGCGTCCGGCCATAAGTAGAATCACTGCTATACGGCGACTTATCCAGCGTATAGTGTACATTCTCCATATATTCATTAAACTTTGTTAATGTAACAATCTGATATCCAGAGGCAATTGTAGACGAAAGATCCAGCTGGTCAACCGCATATCTATTATTATAACCGGTAATTACGCCTATCTTTGAAGAACCACTGCCCTCCGTGAAATACGTATATTGCCAGTCTAAGTTCCATGCATTGCTGATGTATTGAATATTATAGGAATTTATTTCTGTAGCGCCTGCAGGAAGCTTAAGACTGGGGATATTAGCGGCAGAACTTTTAAGATCGCCGTTCCGGTCCAAATTGGAATCACTGTTATAATTCATGGGTTCCATCTGATCCACTGCCTGTGCAACACCGGAATAATCCGCCGGTATGGCAGCTACCAGTACAGAGCTGACAAGACATACGCCCGCAACCGCCTTTCTGATTCTTCTTTTCATTTTACTCTTTAATTTCAGACCCATAATCATCATGCTCCTTTTCCTGAAATAAACATGCTATTGAATGCGCTTTGCTACAACGACAAAACGTCCGTTTGTTTCCTGATAATCACAAGTAGATAACGTCAGCAGGGAATCCCCATATACTGCCGTTACCCCGGTATCATAATATGCCATTTCCGCCATCTCCTGCATATACGAATTAAATTCCTCCTCCGAATAAGCATCGATGAACTGATAATACTTAAACACAATCTGATCTTCCGTATAAACCTTTGACCGGAAAGCATACATGACCTGATAAACCGCTTCTTCATAGATCGTATCAAAAATAATATACGGATGTTCCTTATAATAACTTTCAGACTCATACTTCGGCAAGCTGGCAAACATCTTCCCGCTCGTCATATGGTGACCGTAGATGATATAGTTATCATTACCCCTGACGACGTCGCAGTTGCAATCCAAAAACAACGCCCCCGCCCGGTCTTCTTCCTGATCAAAATTATGCTCCAGATAATAGGTGTTATCATCACATTGCATCACAGGG
>CAMWHY010000070.1 GCA_947174185.1 uncultured Lachnospiraceae bacterium
AATATTTAGTGGAGACGGAGAAACATCTTGACGAAATATTACGGGTTGCCAGAAGGGGACGCTGCCTGCTCTTTTTTGACGAGGCTGACGCCCTGTTCGGAAAGCGGACCGGCATTCAGGATTCCCATGATAAGTATGCCAACGTATCTACCGCGTACCTGCTCCAGAGGATAGAAGACTATAATGGAATCGTGATTCTGACCACGAACCTGCTGGACCATTTTGATAATGCATTCGTCAGAAGAATTCGTTTTGTTATCAGATTTCGGAATCTGGATAGGGAAGGCAGACAGCTCATGTGGGAGAAGGCTTTGGAGGGAAAGATGAAGACGGCAGAGGATGTCTCTCTGGAGACGCTTGCCCAGGCGGCTGAGCTAAGCCCTGCCAGAATCAAGGCAGCGGCACAGGTGGCGCTGCTTCTGGCAAAATGCGAGGGAGGGGAGGGTGTCACGAAAGAGCATCTAAGGAGAGCGCTGGAACTGGAAACAGGAAAGGACGAGACGTTACTCAGAAAGTTTTAGAATTTATTCTACAATTTGCAGTTATTTGTTTTCGCATAACAATGATATGGACAAAAAGGCAGGACACGTGGATTTATCCGAAATAATATGATAAAATGTCCTTATGCCTGCTGGTAATTGAACCAAGCGGATGCGTCCATATATATCTGCGGAACTAAATGCAAACGATAGCAGTGGCAAAAACTGCTGGGAAAGGGGAGCAGAATATGGCGCAAACATACGCAGAAAGAAGGCGGCCGGCATTCAGGGCAGCTTTCAGAAATACGGGAATTCCAGGGGCAATGCAGGAAAGGTTTGAAGCCGCTTCCGGCTTATCCTTCGATGATGTACATATCAATTATAACTCACCGCGTCCGGCGAAACTCGGTGCCCTTGCTTATACCCAGGGGACGCAGGTGTACATTGGTCCAGGACAGGAACAGCACCTGGAGCATGAACTTGGGCATGTGCTTCAGCAGAAGCGGGGGCTTGTAAAAGCAGACGGTTATCTGGATGGACTTCCCGTCAATCGTAACCCAGCTCTGGAGCGGGCGGCGGATCTGGGCGCAGACCAACCCGTTCAGGCATTCGGTGGCTGGGTGGGCGCAGCGCCGATTCAGATGGTAGGTGAAGAAGAATTTGGTTTTAACATAGGCAATATACCCAATATGACGCGAGATGAGATTATTCAGGGTAGACTTGCCGGATGGACATATACAGATAATAACGGATTTGTTCATATCAGGGATACCGCGGGAAATGTGCGCATTAGGATTGATCCGCCCGATGATAAAACGAGATATCCCCATGTACACCTGTATGACATGGCTGGGAATCCATTGGATATCAATGGCAGGGGCGTAGGCAGAAAAAACGCGGCGGCACATATACCTTATAGAGCGGAAGAACATGATCAGGGAGAGCAGCATGGTCCGGCAGAGGAGGAGTAGGCAGATGATTGAAATATTAAGAAAGCAAATTGAGGACAGTGAATACTGGGATGCCCGGGTGAAAGCCTTGGACTGTAATTATTTCTGCGATGAAGTGAAGCTTGTTTTTGAAGGAGACGGAGATGATGTGACATTTCTTTTTGAAGAATGTTACGAAATAAGAGTCGACCATCCCCTTGAATACCCAAAGGATATTCCCTATAGGGAGCTTACGACCGCGCAGATACCATATTTCATGCAGGATGTGGAGTTGAATGAAATGACGGTGGATAAGAAGACATATTTGAAGTTCCAAATCAATCTGTATCCTATTACATTAGATGTAGTCTGTGCAAGGTTCAGGATTTCTTAAGGACTCAGGACTTTGGAGAAAGGAAAAAGTTAAGCGTTAAATATGAGAAAAAAAGGTGTATTGATCAACTGCTTATTGTACGTGGTGTTCGTTTTTTATATTGCACTTCTTATTTTGATTTTATTTAGAACACGGCATTTAGAGCGGTCTATAAATTTCATTCCATTGCGTGGGGTCATTAGTTTTTTATCGGGTAACGACTTAGTATCCAACAAAGACGGTGCTATTGTTTTGCACGCCTTTGCCGTAAGTAATCTGGTGGGGAATATTGTTATTTTTGTACCGTTGGGTGTTTACATCACTTTATTTAGAAAGAATAAAGGGATATGGAAAAACACTTTGCTGATTATGCTTGTGAGTACATTGGTGGAAATCATTCAGGTTATTTTTAAGTTTGGTATTGGAGATATTGATGATATTATCTTAAACACCATAGGGGGATTCTTTGGAATCCTTATATACAGATTGTTGTTATTGATGTGTAAAGATGATTTGAAAGCGCGCCGTATGATAGCAATCCTTGCTCCGATTGCCGGAATAGCGAGTTTTGTAATTTTATTTCTGTATAATAACAAATATTAGGAGAAAACAAAAAAATGTATGAATTGGTACAGGTTAGTGAGAAATGCTATTACATAAACTGCCCGGCAAAGATAGGTGTCTATGTTGCGGACAAGGATCATGTCTATCTGGTTGACAGTGGGAATGACAAGGATGCGGGGCGGAAGGTCAGACAGATATTGGATAAGAACGGCTGGCATCTGACGGCCATATTGAATACCCATTCCAATGCAGACCATATCGGCGGCAACCGCTACTTGCAGGGGCAGACAGGATGTAAGGTTTATTCTGGCGGCATAGAGGCGGCTTTTACCAAATACCCGGTCTTGGAGCCGTCTTTCCTTTATGGCGGTTATCCCTGTAAGGATTTGCGGCATAAATTTCTGATGGCGCAGGAAAGCGATGTGACTGATTTTTCAGATGAAAGTTTTCCGAAGGAGATTGAGGTAATCCCCCTGCCGGGACATTTCTTTGACATGGTAGGTTTCCGCATGCCGGATGGGGTGGTGTTCCTTGCGGACTGTATCAGCAGTAGGGAAACACTGGAGAAGTATGCAGTATCCTTTATCTATGATGTAGGTGCTTATCTGGAAACACTGGATATGGTAGAGGGGATGGAAGCCGTAATGTTTGTTCCCGCCCATGCGGAAGCGTCTGCCGATATCAGGGAACTTGTCCGTTACAACAGGGATAAGGTGCATGAGGTGGCGGAGAAGATCTTGTCTATTTGCAAGGAGCCGATGTGCTTCGAGAGGATTTTGCAGGAAGTGTTTATAGGCTATGGGCTTACCATGAATTTTGAACAGTATGTGTTGGTAGGCAGCACAGTGCGTTCTTATCTCTCATGGTTGAAAGACACAGGGAAGCTGGCGGCTGCGTTTCAGGATAATATGCTGCTGTGGCAGAGGATATAATTTTGATCATCCTACAAAGGTTTATGTGTTTCATTTTTTCTCTTATTTTTTACACATCCATATGTGGGGACAACTTTCTTCTAAAACTATTTCACTATATTAAAAAATATAAAACTTTCAAATCTACACAATAGATTCAAATTACCCTGTTATAATTTGTAGTCAGGAGGTGGGTTATGAGTAAAATCTTAATTGTTGAGGATGATCTAGCTATACAGGCATTGCTGCATGATTTTATACAGGAAGCAGGGCATCATGTTGTATTGGCTTCTGACGGGGTAGAGGCTCTTGCAAAATACTCCGAACAGGACTTTGATCTGGTGTTGCTTGATGTTATGCTTCCTAAAATTGACGGTTATGGTGTCTGTGAGGTTATCCGGCAGAAATCAGATGTGCCTATTATCATGCTCACGGCTTTGGATGGGGAAGAAAATCAGATAAGAGGACTGGACCTGCAGGCTGACGATTATATTACAAAGCCCTTTTCCATGCCTGTTTTGCTTCGGAAAATTGCGGCTGTCTTGCGCCGATCCTCAAAGCAGAATGACACTACGCAGACTATGAGCTATAAGAATCTGACACTGGACTTAGACGGGTACAAGGTCTATGCAGGAGGAGAAGTCATTGATCTTACTCCCCGTGAATTTGAAATATTGCGGGAACTGCTAACCCACAAGGGTAGGATTCTAACACGGCAAAATCTGTTACAGACACTTTGGAAGTATGAATTTTTCGGGGAAGAACGGATCATTGATACGCATATAAAGAACTTGCGGAAGAAACTTGGTGATGCTGATTATATAGAAACGGTCAGAGGGGTGGGGTATAGAATTGATAGGGAAAATTAAGAGTCGATTATTTGTTAAGGTCTTTTTGCTGACATTGTTGTTGATAACGATGTATTGTTTTATAACATATAAGTTTATTTTACAAGCAGCGCCTAAAAATTATCAATACGATATAGAAGATGCCGAATGGTGGATTTGTTTTTTGCCAGATGATTTATCGAGAGAAAACAAGGAATACGCATATATTTGGCTGGAAGACACTGAAAAAAATATACAGGACATATATGAAAATGAGTTTGAACTGCACCTCTTTCAGGCTGATGGACAGGAAGTAAGTTTACATGATATTAACCAGCCTATCGACGGGCACATCACCGATTTTAATAAAATTGAAAAAACCAAAGCTTACACATTTACATTTGTAGACAGCGATTTGCTCTATACTCTATTGCTGACAAGAAACACTGCTAAACATACGCAGACAGAGGAAGCTATACAAGGAACACTTCCGGTGCTCAGTATTGTGATTTTATTTGGATCATTCATTTCAGCTTTTTTCTATTCGTGGTATATGACTGCACCCATTAAGAAAGTGAGTAAACTTTCAAAGCAAATGGCAGATATGGATTTCAGTGGTTTTTGTCCTGTCGGACGCACTGATGAAATAGGTGTGTTATCTGACAGCTTAAATATACTTTCCCGCAAATTGGCGGCAACTCTTTCAGAATTGCAGGAAGCTAATCAAAAGCTGCAAGCGGATATTGATAGGGAAAGGCAGCTGGAACGACAGCGGGTTGAGTTTTTTTCGGCGGCCTCCCATGAATTAAAAACACCCATTACCATTATTAAAGGGCAGCTTCAAGGTATGCTCTATCAAGTGGGACGCTATAAAGACAGAGAAACCTATCTTGCACAGTCTTTAGAAGTTACTGACACTTTAGAAAAAATGGTACAGGAGCTTCTGGTAATATCCCGGTTAGATACTCCGGGGTATACCTGCAAAAAATGTAACCTTGATTTTAGCAAACTCATAAGCGATCGGCTTGTAGCATTTGAAGATTTGTTTATGCAAAAAGATTTAACGGTTGAACACACCATTTCTCCGGAAACTTTTATTTCAGGAGATATACAGTTGATGCAAAAGGTATTGGATAATCTTTTGGGAAATGCTGCTGCATATTCGGGAGCCGGAAATCACATAAACGTGAAGTTGTGGAAGGAAGCTGAGAAAACCAGCCTCACGATTGAGAATACAGGTGTTCATATTCCTGATGAGGAAATCCCTAAACTGTTTGAAGCGTTTTACAGGGTGGACCAGTCACGAAACAGACAAACAGGCGGCACTGGTTTGGGCTTGTATATTGTAAAAACTATTCTTGATCTGCATGGAGCAAAGATCAAGATTGCAAATACTGTTCAAGGCGTTATTGTTTTCTTACAATTCTAGGCTAACACTTTAAGGACAGCGAGCTTTTTAGCTTACTGTCCTTTCTAACGCAAATTTGTGTTTCTCCATATAAAAAACATATTCAATTCAATATCAATTCAAATAGGAGCGGTATTCTGAAACTGTACCCCGGAAAAGGGAAAACAACAAAAACAGTTATTCACAGAAAGGAGCTTCTACTATGAAGAAAAATTCATTAATCATTCTTGCAGTCTTTTTAACCGTAAGTGCTCTAACAGGATGCGCAGGACGAAATTCTTCGTCCGAACCAAACAATGTTACCGATCAAAGGGGCGAACCTGCCATTAACCAAACCACAACGCCAACAAGCGGGACTTCAAGACCAACAGTTTCCTCTAATGCTTCAGCTGCGTATGAAAAGCTAATAGCATACAAAACCGAGAACTATTCCGGACAAAGTGTAGCCGACTTCAACGCTGCGCTTGCTTCAACACCCGATGAATTAGCAGAGTTTCTTGCCGCAGAAGCTGATGTGATAAATGTCATATCTCCTGATGATGAGAACTATGATTTTTTCACAACAACAATGACTTTTTCGGCCAATGAATTATATTGCGAGCATATGGGAGAAGAGTTTACATTTTCCATTGCTCTGTCAAAACAGAGTAGGCTTTGCGATTATTTGGACGAGGATGGGGAACCCGTATATGAGTTTAACTGTTTCGTTGAGGCGAATGTCGTTTACTCCATCAACTTTCCGAAGCTTGTAACGGTAGCAGAGAGAGATAAGATGTTGCTGACATTCAAAGAAGAAATGCAAAATTACTTGAATAGTTTAAGCGAAACTGAAATCACAGATGGCAATATCAGAGAGATACTTACGGACAAATCTACTGAACTTGCAAATCGTTTGTCCACCCCAAATATGCAGTTATCGTCCTGCGAAATTTACTTGATTGAAATCAATGACGTATCTGTTTGACAGTTTGGGAGTTTAGAGGTAATATACTACAATTAGCAGGCACAAAGGCGGCAGGCGTTGGGGAGGAAGGCGTAATGAAGTCCTTTTTGAATACTATACGATGTGAAGAAAAACCAATATCTGTTAGCAGAAAGGTTGTTGATACGTTTGGGATATTACTTTTAGGAATTGCTTTAGGGACTTTTTCAAAATTCTTAGATAATACGGCAGTGAACGAGTTGCCTTTCATATTTGGATATTTGGATATTACAAATTTTTTGGTGCGTTTTGCTATATGGGTACTGATTGCTGTATGTATTTCAATTTATAGTAATTCTTCAATCAGAGCGGCAATAAATGTGTTTGTATTTTTTGCAGGAATGGTGACAAGCTACTATCTTTATTCAAAATTTGTGGCTGGTTTTTTCCCAAGAAGCTATGCAATGATTTGGTTTGGGTTTACCGCTATTTCTCCGTTGTTGGCATTTATCTGTTGGTATGCAAAAGGAAAAAGCAAATTGTCTTTTGTCCTTTCTGCAATGATAATTGCGGTATTATTTAATATGACATTTGTTTATGGTATGATTTATTTTGAGATGCGTTCCATTTTAGAACTGATAGTCTTTATTTGTGGATTAGTAGTTTTGAAACGTAATACCATCAAGGGCTCAATGATTATGACAGCAATCGGAATTATTTTTGCAATTGTTCTTAACTTGCTGGTTCCATTTCAATTTGGTTAAATATCTGCTGATAAGTGGCGGAGATAAGCATTTGTATGGAGGGGGATAACTTGATAGTAATAAACAGAAAGATAAAAAAGCAATTATCAATCATTGCAGTTATTGTGATGCTTATGATGACCGGATGCAGTAATACCATAGGTCAGGAAAAAGGCAATGAACCAAAAGCAGAATTAGATCCTGTGGAAATTGATAATGGAGTTGATTTTGCAGAAGGAAGCAATTTTACCGAGGGAAGTATAATAACTGCAGAGGATATAGTAGCAGTTTACCAAGATATTTATGATGAAGCAGCACAAAATAATACATTAGGCAGTTTAGATGTAATCCGCAGGATTGTGAATCGGTTGGGGGAGAATGGTTTTTCGGCAGTTGACAATGGGAACCAAATAGATATGGTATGCCCGGAAAATATAAAACAGTTTTGCGGGAAGGTAGAAGCGCAGGAAGAAGCAGAAGCCACCCTTATTGTTGTAATATCTGCGGACAGCTTTATAAAATATGATTTTACAACAAAAGATGGAAATGTGGAAGTGGTGCGTAGTTATTATCTGTATCGGGGAGATGATTTGGAAACAGTAAGTACTACAAATTATCCGGCATATACCTGGGTATATTCCAAGGGAGCATATTTGTTTTTCGAGGAATATCATATGCCTGGATATGATGGCCCTTCTGGGCATACGGCAATCCGGATAGAACCATTAGATGAAATGTGCCGGGAATTTAACAGAAAATATTTGATGACGATAGGATATAAGCTGAACAATTTGTTTACTTCGGATTGGGACGAGGATAATTTTCAGGAACTTAATTTTTACGATCTTTATGAGGTTTTGCGTCAGATGAAAAATGGACAGTATTCTGTGGCATCCCTTCATGAAGGCATAAACTATGAAATTCCAAAATCAGAGTTTGAGAGTGTATTTCAGACATTTTTCCGGGTTGACGGACAAGTACTGCAGCAATTTACAACATACCATGAGGATACAGAAACGTATCAATACAGGACGAGGGGAATGTTTGATTTTGCGCCTACACCATATAGTCCGTATCCAGAAGTGATTTCCTATGAAGAAAATCAGGATGGAACAATCAAACTTACTGTGAACGCTGTCTGGACGGAGGGAAATCTGGAGAACGCATTTTGTCATGAGGTAATAATAAGACCATTGGAAAATGGAGGCTTCCAGTATGTATCCAATCATGTCATTCCGTCAGAGGATAATGTGGAGGTTACATGGTATACGGAAAGACTATCTGATGATAAATGGCAGGAATATTATGGAGGGATGCAGTAATAGTAAATGAAAAACGACTGATAAAAATGAAAAATTGCAAAATTACGACAAACCGCCGCTATGGTTTTACTCCATATGCGGCGGTCTGTCATTTCCATAGGCAGGTCGGGTGGTCTGATAGCAGATATTACTTGGAAAGCGGGGAAGTCAGAGGAGTAATGTAGCAGGTTCATACGGACATTACTCCGAAATGCCCGTTCATGGCATTAACAAAACATTGTCTGTGTTTATGTCGATATATACGATATACCCGTATAAGGCAGGTGATCAAAATGCTGTCAATAGCTGTATGTGATGACGAAGTCATAGAATGCTGTAATATGGCAAGGAAAATCAAAGAAATTCTGGAAGAGATGAAAATACCCTGCATGATACGCCAGTTCCGAAGTGGCGGAGAATTGCTGCAGGCACTGGAAAGTTTTGATATTATTTTTCTTGATATCATTATGCAGGGGCTGGATGGGATGAAAACCGCACAGATTTTCCGTGAAAAGGCATTTGATAAGATTCTTATTTTTGTGTCTTCCAGCAGGGAGTATGTGTATGAAGCATATGACGTGGAGGCGTTCCAATATCTGCTGAAACCTGTGGATGACAGGAAACTGAAAAAGGTACTGCAAAAAGCAGTCCTTAAAACCGAAAGCCATTCGCAGGAATTTATCATTATCAGCAGGGAAAGGCAGAAAAAGAAGTATTTTCTTGATGATATATATTATTTCGAGATAAAAGGGAGAATGGTTGATGTCCATGGACCGGAAGGTATTTTCACTTATTATGAGCAGATAGGGGAACTGGAAAACAAACTACGGGATAAAGGTTTTTTCAGATGCCATAAAAGTTATCTTATAAATCTGAAATACGTTGACGGGTATAACAGGCAGGAAGTGATCTTGGAAAACGGGGAAAATATTTTGATTGCAAAAAGAAGATATGAAGATTTCTGTCAAGCGGTGCTTAAGGTTATGCGGGAAAATGGAGGGATTCTATGAAACAACTCTTAGACTGTACAGATATGTTGATCGTAGCGCCATTCTTTCTGGGTTATCTATGGGCAGCGGATAAATTTTGTGAAAAATTTTTAGGGGCTTCAAAAAGGAGGGAACGGCTGTTTTTGATTTTGTCCTTTGGTGGATGTCTGTTTAGTAGTATTTTGAGTCGATTGTATTCCAGTCTGTATATTTTTTCTGTATTGTTGAAACCTATATTCTTTATGGGATTGGTGGTGCTGTTGTTCCGGTCTGACAGGGAGAAACGGATTCTGGCTGCATCCATGCTGATGGTGGCGGTAAGGCTGGTAACAGATTTGTGTGGCTCTTTTTTATCATGTCTGGCACTGTCTTTCCTGCACATAGTAAAAAAGATTCCGGAACCATTTTTGGAAGATTGGGAAAACGGACTACTCAGTGGTGTTAGCTATTGTTTTGTCATATTGACCGTATACTGGATGTCGAAGCATCTTGAGTCTGTTTTTTATGGCAAGCGGAGAAAATGGTATGTCATATTGGCAGTTCCTTTACTCGTGCTGATTATAGTGTATGATGTGGCGGGATGGGGTGCGAGCAATGGTATTATGGTTAGGAGCGGGGGAAATATGGGATTGTATTATGACCAGATTTTCAGCCATGCTGGATTTTTTGTTTTGGCGCTCCTGTCTATGGCTGCAACAGGATTTTATGTGTTTGGTATGAACCGGATTTATTTGGAGCAGGAGAAAAGCGGCCAGTACCATTCGCAGATTGCTGTTTACAAAATGCTGGCAGAGCAGTACAGACAGTCGGAACGGCTACGGCATGACATGAAAAACCATATCATTGCCCTGTCGGCGCTGTCCCGGAATAATGAATGGGAGAAGATCAATGACTATTTGAAAAATATGGAGGATATCGCCCTGAATGCTGGCGGGGATATAACCGGGAATAAGGTGGTTGATGTGCTTCTTTACCAGAAGCGGAAACGGGCGGAAGAAGAAAATATCAAATGGGAATGTGATGTGCAGATGCCAAAGGAGAGACATATCAATGAGTTTGATCTGTGCGTATTATTTGGGAATATATTAGATAATGCGTTGGAAGCGTGTGGAAGGATGCAGAAAGGTGAATGTCGTTTTATCAATATTCAGGCAAAAACAGTAAAGAAATGTTTTCTGCTGGAAGTAAAAAACAGTATGGACAGGACAGAAAAGTTTACAGATGGATTTACGAATAAAGAGGATTCGCAGGAACATGGAATCGGTCTGCTGAACGTGGGCGATGTGGTAAATAAGTATAACGGGGTAGTGAATGTAGAAGCCGAAAATGGCATCTTCGTAATATCCGTTTTAATACCGCTTTCTGATGTCGCACATGACATCAAAACGGCTGTTTGAAACATAAATCTAATATCGCATATTTACGCCGCCGAAAGAACAAATGAGGGCTTTTTATGCTCTTAAAAAAGTGATGATAAGGAGGCGGTACTATGAATACGAAGACAATGGAAGGTCTCGTAGGTGCAAGAACAAATATGAACCTGACGAATACTCCTATGCGCGTTTTTAAGGAAGCAAGGCGTAGGGGCGATGCAGCGACAATGGAGAGGGCCTTAGGGTATGTTGATGAATTTTCTGACAAAGCGGAGGAATATAAGGTAGAAGCTGACAAAGGGATGGCAGAAGATGCAAAGGAGGCAAGGGAAAAAGCAAAATTGCAGCGTGAAGAGGCTGTTCAAAAACGTAGGGAAGAACGTGAAAAACTGGAAGAGAAGATTGAAGAAAACAGAAATGCGGATACCAAAGAGACTGGGGCATGTCTCTTGGAAATCAGTGAGGAAGGAAAAGTGCTGTTAAAGGATAACACAGGTCTGGATAGTACGGATTCTGATGCAACAAAGACAGATGCTGTAAATGAGCCTGTGACCTATAAAAAGACTGGAGAAACAGTTTCTGGGGAACAGAGTCCAAACATTTCAGTTTCTGTATAAATGAGATCAAGAGGATAAAGTTATGACAATTTCAGGAATCGGCAGACATGCTGGTTCCTTTTTTGTCATTAGGGGTTTTTCCAACCCTCGAATCTTTCGGTAGTAATGTCGCTGACCGGAACAGCAGCATACATTCCGAATCCGCCTGTGCCGTTTGCCGTCCGGTAGCGTTGATCTTCGTTATTGTCATAGTAAAGGAAATCTACCTTGTTTCCGTCAACCACAAGTCCCATTAGCCGGAGGTCTGTATTTTCTTCTGTCTGTCCGATGTACTGTACGAAAAATGCATTTTCGAACCATAAATTGTTGTCGATCAATCTGTTAAAGCTGCTGTCCTGCCCAAAGCCGTAATCATCATATGCTGCTTGGATTAGCATTTCATTTAGCATTTCATCATCGCTGCAGATGATTGCATATTTGCCGTTAAATCCAAGGTCACCAATCGGCGCACAGAACATCATGATCTGGTCCGGGGTATAGAATTTCGCATCTGCACTGTAAGCGCTCATATTGATCTGGACAGGTTCAGGTACGGAAACCGAATTTTCGTCCGGTTTTTCCCAGCCATTGTAATCACTTTCTGTCAGGAACCGCACAGGGATCTCCGCATATGCCATACCTGTGTAGTTACCATCATTTTTCTGATATGTCATTGTAATGTTATTTCCCTGAATTTCAACGCCGTCTGCCATAGTCCTGACGGTTAAACCATCAAAGCAGTAAAATTGGAACAACAGTACTGTTTCATCAAAATCGATCTTATCATTGTAAGTAATGATTGATTCCCCGGAATGATCTGTCACTGATTCTGCCATAGCTACAAAGGTTTGATATTCTTCTTCCGTACGAATAATATAGTTTTTTTCTCCATAGACTTCATACAATTCTGTGGTATCTGATAGATAGTATGTAGCAAAGAAATAGTCCGCTGCCTGAGAAATATCATTAATGTCGGGATACGTCCATCTCTCATAATGTTCTGTCGGAAGGATATCCTTTGGAACTGCTGCCATATAGCAGAATCCGCCCATCACATCGGGCTGTATTGAATCAGGAGCAGGTGTTTTGCTGTCAGCAGTACGAACGAAATGCATGATATCTTTATCCACCAGCAAAGCGCCTACTCTGAGATCATAGCCGCCGCAGCCTACTTCATCATATTCTATGACATAGCTGTACTCACTAATTGGATAATTCTGAACCATTTCATGGAACGGTTCGGCGATCGCAGTAGAATAATTCCATAGCTCATCTTCTGTCATGTCATCAGAGGGTAGGGCAAGCCCATACCTTTCCAACGCGTAATCAAGCTGTTCTTCATTTTCTATGACAAGCATACCGGGAGTATTTCCTGAAATATAGCCGCAGTTAAAGCTAAGTAGATAAATATCGTCCGCAGTCAGCAGCTTTGCCTGATCGCTGTAGTTTTGCATATCAATATTGAGAGCCACTCCATCAGCAGAAAAATATTCCTGTGTCTTGCTTTCTGAACCTGTTTCTGTGGAGGATAAGATATCATGATTGTTTTCTGTAAAATTGCAGGAAGTGAGAAATAAACATAGTATTGCCAGTAAAATACGGATTTTTCGCATACAAACATTCCTTTCTGAAGATGATCTTCTTTTTGCACATTTTTGATTTACTTATCAGTTTTGCGCTTATATAATAGATACGATTTTAAATAGCTAATTTTTTGAATAATAATATATAATCCTTTTGGCTCAAATTTATACAAGTTGCTAAAACGGTTTCAATAATATAGGGTTAGGGCATTGCGAATGGGCATTAACTTCTTTGAAATACTTTTGTGAGAATGCGCCCGATTATCATGAGGAGGCAATGAAATGAAAAACCAATATGATAAAACAATCACAGCCTGTTTCGTGGGATATATTGTGCAGGCAGTAGTCAATAATTTTACGCCGTTGTTGTTTTTGTTCTTTCAGAGAAGTTATTGTATTCCTCTTTCTCAGATCACGCTGCTGGTAACTTTTAATTTTGGAATACAGCTATTGATTGATCTTCTTTCAGTCGGATTTATTGATAAAATAGGATATCGTGCATCCATGATTATAGCCCACGTTTCAGCGGCTGCGGGATTGATTCTTCTTACAGTGTTACCAGAGATTTTACCAGCTCCTTTTATAGGAATTATGATTGCTGTAATGATTTACGCTATTGGTGGAGGACTTTTAGAAGTTCTTGTTAGTCCGGTGGTGGAGGCGTGTCCTTCTGACAATAAGGAGAAGGCAATGAGTATGCTTCATTCTTTTTATTGCTGGGGACATGCAGGGGTTGTATTAATTTCAACATTGTTTTTTTATGTAGCTGGTATAGAAAATTGGAGGATTTTATCAATTATCTGGGCGCTTATTCCAATTGGAAATGCTTTGGTTTTTGCAAAAGTTCCCATAGCGCCATTGATAGAAGATGGCGAGTCAGGACTGCAATTAAAGGAATTGTTCAAGATTAAAGTATTCTGGATTTTGCTGGTAATGATGGTATGTGCAGGAGCAAGTGAGCAGGCAGTAAGCCAATGGGCTTCTACACTTGCAGAGAAGGGGCTTGGGATTTCTAAAACGGCAGGTGATTTGGCAGGACCGATGGCGTTTGCAGTTTTGATGGGTGCTTCCAGATTGTTTTATGGCAAATATGGTGATCGTATTCATTTGGAGCGTTTTATGGTTTATAGCAGTTGCCTGTGCGTTTTGACTTATTTAGGAATTTCCCTTTTATCGGTTCCGCAGCTTAGCCTGCTTGCCTGTGCTATCTGTGGGGTGTCAGTTGGGATTATGTGGCCGGGAACTTTCAGCAAGGCATCAGCAGCTTTGCCAAAAGGTGGAACAGCTATGTTTGCATTGCTGGCTTTAGGCGGAGATATAGGCTGTTCGGCAGGGCCTACGTTGGTTGGAATGGTATCAGGAATATTGGGAGATAACCTGAAAATGGGAATTTTGGCAGGCAGTATTTTCCCGTTATTGCTGCTGATTGGAATTATTCTTTGTAGGAAGACAAACGATGAATTCTCATAGTGGCGTAAATTTTGACATCACACCTGGCGGTTGTTATACTGGAATAGGTGTAAAATTAAAATTTACAGGAGGATGCGCTGAGAACTGTCCGGCGCAGGCAATCAGCAGGGATAGCCTGAAAACAGCGGATTCTAAGAAATGCATTTCCTGTATGCGGTGTGTTGCCGGGTGTCCCCGGTCTGCCCGGAAGGTAAACGGGGCGTTGGTATCCGTTGCTGCGATGGCGATCAAAAAAGCCTGCAGTGAAAGAAAAGAAGCGGAGCTTTTTTATTAAGACAAAGGGAGGGGCACTATAGATTTATTACAGACCATAGGAAGAAGGAACGGGTTATGAAAACAGGTGTTATCGATGTAGGCGGTGGTTTCCGGGGCATTTATGCTGTCGGTGTGTTAGATTATTGTATAGATCAGGAGATTTCGTTTGATCTTGGTATTGGCATATCGGCGGGAAGCGCAAATTTATGCTCCTACGCCGCCGGACAGAAAGGGCGGAACTACTGCTTTTATACGGAGTACGGCTTTCGGAAACAGTATATGAGTCTCGGAAATTTTATCCGGAAAGGCTCCTATGTTGATATGGATTATATCTATGGAACGCTTAGCAACAGCGGAGGTGAAAACCCCTTAGATTATACAGCACTTCAAAATAATCAGATGGAGTTTTATGTTGTTGCCGCCAATGCGTTGACAGGTCAGGCCCAATTTTTCGATAAGAAGGATCTGCGTCAGGATTGTTACGACATCTTAAAAGCGTCTTCCTCTATCCCCTTTGTTTGTAAGCCATATGAAATCAATGGAATTCCTTACTATGACGGCGCGCTGGGCGATCCTGTTCCAGTAGAGAAAGCGTTTGAGCTTGGTTGTGACCGGGTTGTCCTGATCCTGACAAAACCAGAACACGTCCTCCGTACTTCTAAACAGGATGTATACTTTGCTGCTGGAGTCCGAAAAAGATATCCTCTGGCCGCAGAAAAACTCTGTGAGCGGGCGCGAAGGTATAATGAGAGCGTAGCGCAGGCGCAGGAGTACGCAAAGCAGGGGCGTGTGCTGATCATTGCGCCGGATGATACCTGCGGGGTGGATACCCTGAGACGTGATAAAAATGCTTTGCATAAGCTATATGAAAAGGGATACCAAGATGCACAAAGGATATCAGCGTTTATAAAAGATTAGGATATTTTTACGGGCAGCTTCCTGTCGAAGTAATAAGAAAAAGATGGTAAAGGTAGCTTTGGAGAGAAAAATCTATGGAATATATATGGTATGTTATTGCAGCACTTGGAGCAGGAATAGGCAC
>CAMWHY010000071.1 GCA_947174185.1 uncultured Lachnospiraceae bacterium
TAAGATTTATTTATAATGAATGTTTCGGCTAATCTTAAAACAAAATATAAATTAGCCGAAATGTGCTTTTTAATTATGCTTCCACTCGGCAAGATTTTTAGAAAACCTATTCCATCCGGCAGATTGATGTTATATAATGAAATAATAATTCCAACAACAAATCAGAATATGCAGGAGAAATCAAATATGAAGAAACAAAAGTCGTTACAAGAAATTATTTATGCATTTTTTCTTTTAACAGCCATGATCCTTTTGTTTTTCTGGTTTACGGAACAGAACAGCAGCCGGACAGAGGAGCAGAACAGAGATTATGCGGCGGATTCTGCACAGTTGAAGTCTGAGCAGATTGATGAGGAATTGAATAATGCTTTGAGCGGACTCAATGCCTATGCATATTTTTTGGGTGAAGGTCTGACGGAACCTGTGATTACGGTACAGATGCTTGAAAAGATGGAAGAAAGCTCTCAGTTTGATGCTATTTTGTTCACGGATCTTAACGGTGTGGACTATGCTTCTGATGGACGGACTACTGATGCGGCGGAGCGGGAATCCTACAATAATGGTATCCGTGGAAATAGCGGCATTGAGATTATATTTGATTCTTATTTTTTTGACGAGACAATGGTATGCTTTTATGCACCTGTCCGCTTTGAAGGGCAGATTATCGGAGTGCTGCGGGGCGCTTTTCTTGCTGAGGAATATTTGAGAAATATGCTAGGTACCACATATTTCGGGGAGGAGGCACAGGTATTCCTTTGTACACCCGATGGTAGTGTCATTGCTAGCTCTGACAGCAGGGTATATGAGGGATATGTTCTTGATATATTGATGGAAATGGATATGATTGACCAGAATGTTGCAAATCAGGCCTATCAGATCTTTGAAAACGGCGGAGAGGGAGCTTTTGTATGTGATTCTTCCAGCAAGACAGATAATATTTGTATCACATACCTGCCGAAAAATTCTTATGTTCTCGTACAGACATTTCCCCAAAATGTTACACAGAGCATGATTGCTGCAGAAAATCTGGTGGGAATCCAGCTGGAGGTCATGCTGATTATACTGTTTGCCGCCTATATTATTTTTATTCTTATTCGTGCCGGACGCAATCGGAAAGTGTTGGAAAAAGAAAATCGGGAGATGGGATATATTATAAGCGGCGTCAACACGCTGTTTACACGGTTTGCCATGGTTGATTTTGAGAAGGACACCTATCAGTATCTGGCGGGAACAAAACCTGAGGGTACGGAAATCGAAGAAAGCGGAAAGTATCAGGATCTCGTAGATTATCTGGCTAGCTATGTGGAGGAAAGCGGTCGTCAAGAGCTTATTGATTTCATAGATAAAGATTCCATTGTCACAGCTCTGTCTAATCAAAACGACCTGCGGTTCGAAAGCTGTGTAATAAAGGATGGACACTCAGAATGGGAACATGTAAATATTATCTGTCTGGAAAGAAAAGATCATATGGTTTCCAAGGTTTTGTTTATACGCCAGAATGTAACGGAGCTGAAGAAAAAAGAACTGCGTATCCAGGCGGAAAGAGCGCTTGCAAACCGTAAGGAGAGACAGTACCAGATAGCGCTCATGTCCAACTCCTTATGTAGCTTTGAGTTTAACCTGACTCAGGATCTTATTGAGCAGGATATTATCAGGACTATAGATGGACAGAAAATATCACTCCTTGAACGAGTAGGATTGACAGCGCCGTGTAAGGTCTCAGAATATTTTGAAAAATGGAAACAATTTGTTTTGGAGGAATCCAAAAAAGAATATTCTGACACTTTAAATACAGAGAATCTGATCAAATGCTTTGATCAGGGTATTAGAGAAGTGGTAGCCGAGTATTGGGAAGGAAATTCCGAACAGGATCAGATGTGCGTGCGCCAGTCCCTTATCATGACCAAGGATGAAACCACAGGTGACATCATGGTTATGGTGATATCGAGAGATATCACGGAACAGGTCAAGAAACAGAGGGAGCAGACGCGTGCTCTTCAGGATGCGCTGATGCAGGCGCAGCATGCAAATAAGGCTAAGACTACATTCTTGTCCAATATGTCCCATGATATTCGTACCCCGATGAACGCTATCATAGGATTTTCGACCATTGCCGTCAGCCATATTGACAATAAAGAGCAGGTTTTGGACTGCCTGCAAAAGGTTCTTTCGTCCAGTAACCATCTTCTCAGCCTGATCAATGATATTCTTGATATGAGCAGGATCGAGAGCGGAAAAGTACAGATCAAAGAGCAGGAGTGCAATATTTCTGAACAGATGCATAATCTGGTAAATATTGTCCAGCCTCAGATTAAAGCAAAACAACTTGAATTATTTGTTGATACCTTTGAGGTAACCAACGAGGACGTCATTGCAGATCCGTTGAAGTTAAATCAGGTATTTATCAACCTGTTAAGTAATGCGGTAAAATATACGCCTGCCGGAGGTACGGTTTCCTTCCGGATCATGCAAAAGACCACATTCCGGCATGGATACGGCGATTATACATTTATTATTAAGGACAATGGCATAGGAATGTCCCCGGAGTTCGTGGAACATATCTTTGAACCTTTTGAACGGGAGTCCACTGTAACACAGAGTGGTATTCAGGGAACGGGGCTGGGCATGGCCATTACCAAAAACATTATAGAGATGATGAACGGCACCATTAGCGTTGAGAGCGAGCCGGGTAAGGGCAGTACATTTACAGTAGAACTGGAATTAAAACTGCAGGATACGGAAAAAAATGCGGCACAGATTAAGGAACTGGAAGGATTGCGGGCACTTGTGGTGGATGATGATTTCAATGTCTGTGACGGTGTCAGCAAGATGTTAAAACATATTGGTCTGCGTTCCGAGTGGACGACTTCCGGCAAAGAAGCGGTGTACCGCGCTAAGAGCGCCCTTGAGGAAGGGGATGCCTACCATACGTTTATTATTGACTGGCAGATGCCGGGTCTTAGCGGATTGGAAACTACCAGAAAGATTCGGGAGGTCATTGGCAATGAGGCGGCCATTATCATTTTGACTGCATATGATTGGACGGATATTGAGGAGGAAGCAACGGCTGCAGGGGTTACCGCGTTCTGCGCCAAGCCTCTGTTTATGTCCGATTTGAAAACAGCTCTGCTTGCTGCGAATAATCTGGTGGAAAAACAGGAGGAAGTTCCGGAATGGACTCTGGCTAATTTTGAAGGGAAGCGCATTCTTCTTGTGGAAGATAATGAATTAAACCGTGAGATCGCAGAGGCAATTCTGGAAGAGGCCGGTTTAATTGTGGACACAGCGCCGGATGGGACAGATGCTGTAGCAATCATGGAAAAAGCGGAAGAAAATTATTATGATGCGATTTTGATGGATGTACAGATGCCGACCATGGATGGTTATGAAGCTACCAGAACCATCCGCAGACTTCCAAGAAACGATGTGAAAAATTTACCGATTATTGCCATGACGGCCAATGCGTTGGAAGAGGATAAGGAAGCGGCATTGATGAATGGGATGAATGCCCATATTGCAAAACCTCTCGATATGGATGTATTCATGTCCGTGCTTAAGAAATTTCTTAGTTAATCTCTAAGCTCTATGAAAAGTTTCTGACCGAAATCGGTCAGAAACTTTTTCAATTGTTACAAAAAAGTGCGTACTTTTTTGATTTCTGGTTATGGATTACAATAGGGAATACAAGGAACAGATGTACAGCAAAATGGAGGTGGTATTTAATGGTTTCAAAAAGCGATTCATCAGAAATTGAAAGACTGAAAGAGGAATTAAAAGCTGCTGATGCAGTGGTGATCGGAGCAGGTGCGGGGCTTTCCACATCGGCGGGATTTGTATATTCCGGGGAGCGTTTCCGGCAGTATTTTTCGGATTTTGAAGAAAAGTATGATTTCCATGATATGTATTCAGGAGGGTTTTATCCATACCCAACACCGGAAGAATATTGGGCATTTTGGAGCCGGAACATCTATGTCAACCGATATATGGATGCACCGAAGCCGGTATATCAGGAATTGTTTGAACTGGTAAAGGATAAAGACTATTTTGTCATTACTACAAATGTGGACCACTGTTTTCAAAAAGCAGGGTTTGATAAGAAACGGCTGTTTTATACCCAGGGGGATTACGGCTTGTTCCAGTGTAGTGAGCCTTGTTGTCAGGAGACATTTGAAAATGAGGAAATTGTCCGTGAAATGATGGAAAAACAAAAAGATATGCGGATACCAGAGGAACTTCTGCCGGTATGTCCGCATTGTGGGAAACCGCTGACCATGAACCTGCGTGCTGATGGAAGTTTCGTGGAGGATCAGGGATGGCATGAAGCGGCAGGACGGTATGAAGAATTTCTGCGTACAAAGAAGAATAAGCGGATTTTGTTTTTGGAACTTGGTGTTGGTTATAATACTCCGGGCATCATAAAATATTCCTTCTGGCAGATGACTGCCAGAAACAAGAAAGCAGTCTATGCCTGTCTGAATATGGGAGAAGCTGTGTGCCCGGATGAGATCAAAGAGCAGGCGATCTGTATTGATGGGGATATTGGAAAGATTTTGCAGCAGCTTACGACGAAGAATTAGTCTACATTTTATAACCAGACATGATGTGTCAAATATATAAAAACATGGCATTTCTCGCTTTGTGTCGTGTTCCGCGATCTGATGATTTAGTACTCTGATGGTGGAAAGGAGGTAACGACGTGGATCAAAAGAAAATAGGGTCCTTCTTAAAAAATCTTAGAAAAGAAAAAGAACTTACACAAGAACAACTGGCGGAGCATTTTAATGTTTCAAATAGAACGATTTCCAGATGGGAAACAGGAAATAATATGCCCGACTTGAGTTTGTTAATTGAACTTGCGGATTTTTATGATGTTGAAATTCGAGAAATTATCAATGGAGAAAGGAAAAGCGAGAAAATGAATCAAGAAGAAAAAGAAACAATGACGTTAGTCGCGGACTATGCTGAGAATGAAAGAAATATTTTATTAAAGAGACTGAGAAATTTTAGTATTGTTGGTCTGGTCGCAATGATAGTGCTGGTAGTGCTGACGAGAAGCAATATCCATTTGCCGGTAGTCGATTATATCAGGGGCGTCTCTTTCGGATTAGCGTTTTCTGCTTTGCTTGTAGCAATCTTTTATTCAACGGGCGTATTAGCTAATATTAAAAAAGATCAGGCAAGAAGACGTAGGATGAAAATCATTGCTATTGTTGCAATAGTAATAGGTGTGTTATTGCTTGGGGCGTCGATATATGTATCTTTGGCAAGCTTTTAGTTAGTTTTACGGTGATAAGGAAGTTTGCAAAATAAGAGCCGATAACCGCATTTTTTAATCTGCATATTATCGGCTCTGCGTCTTTGCATCTTCTAATTCTCAATATCTAATTCCCTTTTGTGTTGAATATGTATGCCTATATGACCGATACCTAAAATAAAGGTTGCTATTAACATATATATAACTTTTCCATAGATTCCCAACATAAAAAATGCAATAACCGGCAGAGTTGCCCCGGCAAGGGGTATACCTAAAAAGCTACTGTAAAAGTCTGATAACGTGCGTTCGCTCCGAAAATAACGTACCCACCATGCTTCATACATTATCATTAAAATGAAAGCTGCAATCAGCCAAAAAGACCAAAGCGTCCATTTATGTATATTAAAATCGGAAAACACCAATGAACAGCAACAGGTCAAAATTTCCCCCAATCTTTCAAAAAACAGTAAAATTTTATTTTCCTTTTTAGCTGTATATCCTTGTGGCATTCTTTTTGACCACATTATATTAGGAATAAATAACATCAATAAAAAAAGTAATCCTATATATGAAAATCCAAAATTTCCAAACATACTATTATCCTCCGGCTAAAAGTTTTTTTGCTTCCTTACACCATTCTAAATATGTCTGATAGGTTTTTATCCCAAACTCTACCGTTAGCAGATAATATTTGTGTGTAGTATCCTCATTCAAGGCTTTATTTAAAATAGTCTCTGCATATAAAAGATATGGCAGTTCTTCTTTGATTTTCTTTTCAAACGCTTCGATATGAATGAGTGCCTGTTCTTCACCTTTCTCACTTCCAAAAAATAATTTTAATAATGTTTCGTAACGAAGTTCATCTTTTTCAATAGGCAATGAAAGCCAATTTTTCAAATAATCACGACCATTTTCCGTTATGGCGTAGATCAGCTTATTCCGCTTGCTGTTTGTATCTTCCCTTTTCGTAGCAAGACCGCGATTAACCAAATCATTTAAGGCGGGGTATATACTGCCATAGCTTGCGCCCCAAAAATATTTAAGATTGGTGTCCATTCGCTTTTTGATTTCATATCCCGTTAATTCCTCATGACTTAGCAACCCTAAAATCACACAATCAATCTTTTTTTCATTTGCCATTTCTATTTCCCTCTCTTTCAACTACTCCAAAATTCAAGACTCTTTTAGGACAATTATCTATGCACGCCCCACACAGGATACATTCTTGATTGATAATTTTTTCATGGTTTATTTCTCCCATTACATCAATCCCCATAGGACAAACATTATTACATTTTCCACAGGAAATACAATTTCCCTTTTTGTCTGCTTTAATATGTATACCCGGCAGATGTAAAATTCTACGAAATTTTATTCCTAATATCATAAAAGGAGCCATCCAACAGAGGTAATGACAAAATACCCGTTTCCCAAATAAGATTGAGGGAATAAATATCAAACAAATAATTCCATAATAGATCATATAGCTTTGAATAGAAGAAACAGAAATACCATTTTCTGTTTCAAAGAAAAAATCTATTGCGATAATTTTCCCACTATGAAAGTAACACATGCTGACCATGATTAACCAGATACCCCATATTGCGAATTTAATATAATTCCGCCACCCTTGTTTTGGCTTTTTCTCATTGACTGCAAAAGCACATTCCTGTAGTCCTCCCGCCGGACAAAGATAGGAACAAAATAATCTTCCGAAAGGAATAGACAACAAAAACATTAAAACAAAAACTATAAAACTCCCATTGATTATTCCATTCAGTCCTGCATTTATGATTAAGGCGGGGCTGAAATAGTATAGTGTGACAGGAAACAGGAGTAATGAAATGATAAGCGATAGTTTTCTTACCCGTTGTCTTTTCATATGCACCTCCATTAAATTTATCCAATATATCAGTCTGATATATTGTACATCGTTTGGTTTTTAATTTCAACTGGTTATCAAAAATTTTACCAAATTTTCAATTTCAAAAGCTATTCTAAATCCCACAAGCTAAAAAAGCGGAATAAATACTTTTTAGCTTTACATGCAAAGTTAAAAAAGTTAAAATGATTATGTAAAGGGATTGGCTTTACACACGAAGAATATAAATAGCAAGCAAAGGTTATGGAGGAATAAGCAATGGATATCAAAGGACATATCAATAAGATCGTAGAGGAAGTTTCCAAGAATCCGAATATCAAAGAGCAGTTTGACAAAGAGCCTGTAAAGGCGGTAGAAAAAGTAATTGGCATTGATCTGCCGGATGATGTTGTTATGAAGATCATTGAGGGTGTAAAGGCAAAGTTGAAAATAGATAGTGTATCTAAAGCTGCTGATAGTTTAAAAGGGATCTTCAAGTAATAAATGAGAATTTCTTAGAAATGAATGGGTTGAGATCCTCATACATGACATAGAGCCAAAGTGTATCGTATTGGACAGAAATTTTTCAATGCGGTACACTTTTTTATGTCATCCGGCAAAAACTATTAGACAAAATTCAAAAAATTTTTAAAATTGCGACATTTTAACATGATAGATCGTATCTATTATGGAGGTGAAACAAAATGGATTCTTCATTATATGGAGATGAAGAAATAGAAAAAATCTATAACCGTCAATTTGATACAGTTTACCGTGTCTGTTTTTTCTTTATGAAAAATGCAGTAGATGCGGAGGATATGGTGCAAGAAACATTTCTCAAGCTGATTTCATGTGAAAAGCAGTTTGAATCGGAAGAACATGAGAAGGCGTGGCTTATTGTAACAGCGTCTAATACCTGCAAGGATGAACTAAGACGGTGGAAGCGGAAACTGGAAAAGATCAGTATTTTCTCCAGTCAGGAAAACATCGTCCAGAAAGAAGATGACAAGGTCCTGGAATGGGTAATGGAGCTTCCGGTCAAATATAAACAGGTGATTTACCTGTATTATTACGAGGGCTACCGCACGTCGGAGATTGCAGATATGCTGCATTGCCCAGAGTCGACAGTACGGAATCAGTTGTTACGGGGAAGAAAGCTTTTGAAAAAGAACAGTGTATATGCTGTAAGATCGGGAGTTGTTTTTGCAGCAGTTCTGACAGGCAGCCTGCTCTTAGCTACAACCGTGTATGCCATTTACTACTTTGGATTGCGTGATCTTCATTTGGGAAAAGAAAATGTTCTGGATTTATCAGATCGGGATTTATGGGAAGAAGAGATTATAGAAGAAGATATTCCCACGAAGGAGGTGGACATGATTTCCTTGGGAGGAATCTCAGGAAGCCCGGAGTTCAAAGCAAGCAGTGAATGGAGAAAGTTTCAGGAAAATTACGATAGGGATGGAGTGCTACTTGCGGAGATTGGCAATGGCTTTGCAGGTCTGGGAGAAGAATATGAGCTTACCTATCACTGCTATACACAGGAGATGGCAGATGAGGTGGATCGGCTTTGTGAGCAATATGGACTGTCCAAGCTGGAAGGTTTTTATCTTGCGGAAGATTATGATGATCTGTGCAAACAGGCAGGTATTGGAGATGTCTGCAAAAGCGAGGGAGAAAATGTGAAGTGGACTTTTTATGATAGTTATCTGTATCAAGACGGTACGTTTTGCATGGATGGCAGAGTGGCATGGAAAAATTCTGTTCTTTATGTAACGGACTACGAGTTTATACGTACGGTGAAAGGCTCCTTTAACCCACTCACACTGAATATTGGTGCGATAGAAGAATACCATGAGTGGAATTATACGACTGGGTTTGGGGCAAGCGTGTTGCTGGCAAACAGCGAAGCGAAGGCGCTGATCATTGTAGAAAGCGATGATTCTTATATTGTGGTCAATGTATTGGGGGATGTGGCATCGGACACATTTGAGGTCAGTGATGAGATGCTGGAAGAACTGGCGGATGCGTTTGATTTTTCCGCAATACCATAGGAACTTTGGAAAGGCATGGAGGATTCGTGTGATGAAAAAAAGAACAGCAATTGTTTTGTTTATTGGTATACTTATGGCGATGAGCCTGACGGCATGTCAGCAGTCAAGCGGTGAAGTGGTGACAGAAAGCGGACAGACAGAAGTAATGGAGGAAGAATCGGAAAATGGGACAGATACGTCAGAAACAGAACAGGAGACGGTACAGCCAGAACCATTTTCCTCAGAGCTTACCTTTGTTGACAGTCCGGAATTTCAGGCTTGTGCGGAGTGGAATGATTTTGAGGAGGGGTATGATACGGATGGTGCGATCCTCGCAGAAGCCGGCAATGAATCTATAGCAGGATATAAGTATGTAGAATATTTCTGCTATTCAAAGGAAATGGAAGATAAAATTGATGAA
Organism: uncultured Lachnospiraceae bacterium; assembly: GCA_947174185.1. Taxonomy (GTDB): domain Bacteria; phylum Bacillota; class Clostridia; order Lachnospirales; family Lachnospiraceae; genus NK4A136. Next base: position 9,567 of record CAMWHY010000071.1, read on the forward strand.
ATCTGCGAAAAGTACGGGCTTATCTTGCTGAGTGGATGTCAGATCATTGATACTTACAGTGATCTGCTTAGTGGAACAGGAGTTGGGGAATTCTGCAAAGATTCTGAGAATGTGAAGCATAATGTTGTGTGGGGTTATCTGTATGATGATGGAACATTTATGATAGAGGGCAACGTTACACTTGCGGGTTCATCAATCTGTGAAGTAAGCTATCAGCTTGCGCGTGTTGTAAAAGGAACATTTACTACCGCCTATATGAATTTGGATTTTTCAGAATATAGTGCGCGGGTATATACAACGCATAATGGAGAAAATGTATTTATTTTATGCGGAGTAGATAAACATCCAAAGATAATTGCAGAAATGGAGATGTCCTTTATTATTATTAATGTTCTTGGTGATTTGTCAGATATTTCTGATGTAAATGATGAAAGGCTGGAAATGTTAGCTGATGCTTTTGATTTTGCAGCGATACCTTAAGAGTGATAAATATTATTCATTTGGAGGAAGAAAGGAAATCATAATGATGAAAAAGAATGTAAGATGCTTAATAGGTATGTTTATGATGGTAATTATGTTGTGTGGTTTTGGCGGGTGTACTAGTAATGATAAAAATAGGGATGCGGAGCAGAATGTAGTTGAAGTTGGTGATTATACAATTGTGGCAGAGGACATTATCGATCAAGCAGAGGAAGCAAATCTGAGCGAGGAGAGGATCGAAACGGAAAATGCAGCGTCAGGTGAGGAGAGCAATAAAACAGAAATGGCAGCGTCAGGAGAGGATCTTGATGTAGTAGTGCCAAACGCTGCGGATGATAATTGGTATATGAAAGGGAATGTTTATACAGATGATAAAGGAAATCAGTTGGAGGTGTTTTTCGATGATTACGGCATGATAGAATTTGCGGTCAATGGTTTGTCTATGTATTATACAACGGTCGATAACTTCCAGCAGGAAAATAACTGGAAAGTATACACCTGTGATGATGGTACTATGATTGGTTTCTATCCGGGAGAACCTGCACATCTTGAAATTTGCGATGGCGATTATGCTGGGATTTATGAGGAGGGCGGCAATAAAGGGGATTGAAGTTTATGTTATGCGTGTACACTTTTATGTATTAATACGGAACTTTCTGGAAGATTTCAGAAAAGATTAGATGTGGAAGTTTCTGAAATTTGGGTATGACGATAATGTTTATTACAAGTACTATGAAGTCATCGAATCCACCAAAATGAATGCTAGAACAAAGAAACTGCCCATGACGAAAGATGTGGCACAGTGCTTTCGGGCAATTTAATATATGGAGAGAGTGTGCGCCCTGCTTTGGCAGGGCGGTTTTGCTTTGAAATGATGAAAGACTATGTTATACTATTGTTGGAACATAAGTACAATGATCTATTTAAGCAATATATGAATCAATTTTTCCCTAATTGGCGCGCCGTAAAAGAAACACTAAATCAACAGATGTTGGATTATATGGAGGTATTTACTAATGGCAAAAGAGTGTATTAACTGTGGTTGTAAAGTTGGTTTTATTTCGGGAGAACATTTTGGTGGATTATTATGTGATAATTGTTATAACTTATTTGGTGGTATGGCACTAATTAACTTGGAAACAGAAAATAATCCTGATAAATATATCGAAGCTTATGAGAAAATAGCAGAAACTGTAGATGTAAAAGCTAGTTCTGAAACTGTGAAAGAGAGGATTAAACAAGAGTTTTATAATTATATTGATGCACGATATAAGAGGATAAATGTTAAAGGACTGGGCATAAAAGAGTATATTCAAAAAGAAGAAGCTGCAAAGGAAAGAGAAATAAAGCGAGTTAACTATGCGAGATCCTTCAATGAATTTTATGAATATGATGTTGTAACTATTATCAATGAAGACCACGGAACTATTGATAAAGATAAAATGATGGAAATTCTTTCAGACCACGCTAAAAATGGATGGAGATTACATACTATGTATTCAAATGAATTGGGTAAAAAAGCATTGATAATATTGGGATTTGGTACTAATTCTACAGCTTGCGAAGATGTGTTAATATTTGAACGTAGAGTAGCGGATTTAGATGAGTAGACAAAATGTCGCTAGTGGAGATAGGGTAACTATCACAACTTGCATAATATGCTCTGTTGACACACAAACAAAAAATATTAGAATGCCGGAATGTCTTATAAAACACTTTATTTTGTTGTATAGTAAAAATAAGACTTTAACACACCACTACTACCCCATTTTAATTTTTGGCTAGAGCTTTGAAATAACAAAATATTGCAGAAAAGCACAAAGAATAAAAAGCGACAGTTCCTTTTCAAAAAGAGGATACTGTCGTTTATTTTATTGCACAAGTTGATCTTGCCAAAAGAAAAGCCAACTTTCCCCCAAATGCAGTATTTCTCTGCTATGCAACGAAAAGTTGCATGAAAAAGATCAAATGTATACAACTGTTGGTGGCGCAACTTAGGCTTTTTTATTATGGTTGTTACATAGTCAACAACCCCGCTGCAAGCGACGGAGTTGTTGACCCTCGTGGCATTTGCCAAGCCAATTTTGACTTGGCTTTGACAGGAAACATGGCTTTATGCTCGTGCAAGCACAGCACAAAGCCAGTTACGCTGACTTGGCTCACTGCTCGCGGGAATAAAAAGAAAGGCGGTTGTATTATGAACAAACAAACAGTCATATCGGCAAAGCATTTGAAAAAAGCTTTTGGTAAGGGTGAAAGTATTCAGGTGATTTATTCAGACTTGAATATTGATATTTATAAGGGGGATTTTACGGTTATTATGGGTTCATCGGGAGCAGGCAAGTCAACTCTGATGTATTCTCTTTCAGGGATGGATAAGCCGGACGGTGGAGAGATACATTTTGACGGGACGGACATTACAAAGCTAAACAATGACAGGTTGGCTGTATTCCGGCGGAAGCAGTGTGGATTCGTATTCCAACAGATCTATCTGATCGATAAGATGAACCTTATGGATAATGTCATTACAGCAGGGGTACTGACAAACAAAGACAGAGAAGATATCAAAAACCGCGCAAAGGAGTTGTTTTCTTTGGTAAATATTCCTGAAAACACGTGGAGAAAAACATCTTCCCAGATTTCAGGAGGAGAAGCACAAAGGGCAGGGATTGTCAGGGCAGTGATCAACAGTCCCAACGTACTTTTTGCGGATGAACCCACAGGTGCGTTAAATTCTGCTAATTCGGGGGCAGTCCTTGATGTGTTTACTTCACTTCACAAGGAAGGACAGAGCATTGTTATGGTTACTCACGATAAAAAATCAGCCCTGCGGGGAAATCGCATCATTTATATTAAAGACGGAAAAATATACGGCGAGTGTGATTTGGGGCAATTTGAGCAGGACAATATGGAAAGAACTGAAAAACTTAATAAATTCATTGAAGAAATGGGGTGGTAATCAATGAAGCTACGCATCATGAAACCGCGCATTATGAAGCTTCACAGCATGAAGAAAATATCCACGCTTACGCTGCATAATCTGAATAAAGCAAAGGGACAATATATCTCCTTTGGGGTGTTTATCTGTCTGACCGCATTTATTATCAATATTGCTCTTGTGCTTGCTTTTCAAACATTTAACGCTTATGAGCGCTTGTTTGATCAGCTAAGCACAGCGGACATCAATTTTATCATTCCACAGGTTCAGGATCATGAAGATCTGCTTACGGAAGTGGAAGGCATTGACGGGGTATCATTTGTTGAAAAGCATGACGGGGTATTTACACCGGTAACAGTCCGTGAATTTGCAGACTCTGATTTTGATATGAATACTGTTTTTTACAATCTTGATGAGGAAAGAACGCTGAATCTCTTTGATGTTACGGCATCTTCCGAAAAGAGTGACAGTTCTGTCTATATTCCTATGTATATGAAGGAATTAGGTGGTTTTGCGGAGGGTGGCAGTATTATATATTCCATAGACGGCAAGGAACATACTTATGATGTTGGCGGAATCCTATTGGAAATGCAGTACGGAAATTACGGTACCGGGATGATCGGCGGATATTTTCCGGAAGCTGTTTATGAGGACTTTGCGCAGGAATACAGTGACCATGTCATTACAGAATACTCCTTAAAAATAAGCGGCACCGCTGATTTAGGTGAGATGAAAAATACCATTACTGAAGTGTTAAGGGAAAAGGGGATCGCATTATTAAATATCAATGACAGGGACACCTCAAAGCAGACCAGAACCATGGTTTGTACCCTGCTTATCGTGATATTTTTAGCTCTTGCTGCCATAATACTTGTTGTAAGTATTTTTCTCAGCAACTTCCGGATACGGAGCGCAATTGAGGACGAACTGGCGCAGATGGGGGTATTAAAAGCCATTGGTTATACAAGCCAACTAATCATTGCTTCGACAGTTATGCCCTATATGCTGGTAGGCATCATTTCTACGGTGATCGGAATCGCCTTGTCTTATAGCGTTCTGCCCTCCGTAGCAGGTATCTTAGCAATCCAATCAGGATTTTCTTATACGCCTGAGTTTGATATATTGGCTTTGCTGATCGTACTACTGACACTGACATGTGCAATATTACTTTTTTCCTATATTTCAGCAGGGAAGATACATAAATTAGAACCGATCAATGCCATAAGAGGCATCACTGGAAAGGAATCGACGGGACAAAATATATTATTATTTATTGTCTCATTTGGTATCATGGTGCTGTTGTCTTTTGCAGGAACGCTCTTATATAATGTAAATGTCAAGCCGGATAATTTTATGAATACACTTTCGGAAGAATTACCCTCTGTTATTTTTACGGCAGAGGATGGAAAAATGTCGGAACTTAAGGAACTTCTGGAAGACGACAGTCGTGTAAGGCTTTTTATGGAATATGCTTCCGTACCTGTAAGTTATGAAGACGGAAGTCTTACTGCCTTTGTGTGTGAAGACTTTTCAAAAGCGACAAATGATATCTGTTTTGAGGGACATAGTCCTGTGAATGGGAATGAAATTGCAGTAGGAAATGCGATTTCAGAAAAATATCCTATCGGTAGTAAAATAGAGCTGACAGTCCACGATCAATCAGCGGATTATATTGTAACCGGTTATATTCAAAGTGTGAATAATGCAGGAGCGGTGTGTCAGCTGACAAGTGAAGGATATGAAAAAATCGGTGAGACGACGAATTCTCTCAATGTCTACTTATATGATAAAAATGCCGGGGAGCTGATCAATGAGTATGAAGAAAACCACGATGCCATCATTAAATCATCAGTAAATTTTGAACAGATGAGTGAAAACGGCCAGATGATGTATACGGGTATTGTTTCCGTGATTGTGGTGATCCTGTTTATAATATCCGTTCTGATGGTGTTGCTTGTGATATATGTACTTATAAATTCCATGATCAGCAGACGCAGACAGGAATTTGGTATCTATAAAGCGATCGGATACACAAACAGGCAGCTTACGGTTAAGACAGCGCTTAGCTTTATCCCCGTTGTGGCTGTGGCATCAATCATTTCCGCAATCGCCGGGCTGTGGTATCTTCCCGCAATCAACAATGTTATCTTTTCACTGATTGGGGCAATAAAAAATCATTTTGAAGTATCTGTCTGGATATTGATTGTATTTGCCGGTATGTTTACTGCGGTGGCATTTTTGATCAGCATACTGCTTTCGGCACCAATTAAAAGAATTACTGCATATTCGCTTTTAAAAGACTAAAATGTATAAAGAGGAAGGAGAATAACAAGAATGAATTTTTCTGAAAAATTAAAGGAAATAAGGAAAAAAGAAGGGATCTCACAGGAGCAGCTTGCCGAGAGGATCGGTGTTACAAGGCAGGCTATCACGAAGTGGGAAACCGGGAAAGGGTTACCGGATATTGAAAATATGGTAATCATAGCAGAGATTTTTAAGACCACTATAGATG
>CAMWHY010000072.1 GCA_947174185.1 uncultured Lachnospiraceae bacterium
ATATTCTACTTGTCAAGAAGAAAGTAGAATATATTCGATCATGGTAAAAGAAATAAAAGAACTATGCAAAAAAAATAATACATCAATCAAAGCATTAGAAAGATTACTAGATTTATCAAATGGAAGTATTAGAAACTGGGATACAAAACCACCTTCATATGATAAAGTCGAAAAAGTAGCAAAATATTTTAATGTATCAATAGAATATATAATAGGTACGGAAACGGAAGAAACCCATAAGGAAAAAGAAATAATAGCCTTTTACCGAAAAGCTGATGACCGAGGTAAAAATCGAATTTATAAAACAGCCAAAGACGAAGCAGAACAAGCAGAGCAGCTATTACAGCAAAAAGAAAATATAACAGAATTTTCAAAAGAAATTAAACCATTCGCATAGGAGGAAAAAATGGGCATTTTAATTTTAATAATCTTGATACCACTCATAATAATTTGCACCTTTATAACAAAGCTATATATAAGAGCAATAAAATATAAATGGAATAAATTTAAAAGATTAGAAGAAGAAGAAAAAGAAAGAAATAAATATTGGAAATAAATAATATTACAAAAAGAGCGATCCTAGAGATAATCAGGAAAATGTATTACAACTTCCAGAAAAAAACAACCTTCCTCTTAATCAGGGTGTCCAGGGTTCGAGCCCCTGGCGGTGCACTAAAGGCATTCGTTTTGGTCTAGAACCGGGGCGGGTGTTTTTATTTTATTTGTTCCTATTTTTCTTATATTATGATATTATAAAATTAAGTAATTATTTTTTTTGTACAATATACTCTGTTTAAATGGTTGTCTTTTTATATTGTTTGATAAGTTTATTTGGAAAGGCATGGTCATTATATGAAAACATCTCCGCTGACAAAATTATTAGCTGTATTGGGATCTATCCTTTTATGCACCTATATCATAGTGCTTGTTTTTCTTTTATATAAATATACCACAAACCCTACATCGGCAGATGCCTCTTCTCTAATGGTAAAAGAAGAATATCAGGAACTTTCTATGCATGCCGCTTTGACAGGAGATGCTGGTGATCCGGCTATACCCACAGGTCACATGGCGTCCTCAACGATCCAGGGTCCTTCCGCTTATGAGAAGATCTACCGAGATCCTCTGGTAACATTGAAAGGCAATGGAGAAGATCAGGTAACCGTCATGGTCTATATAAATGGTTCCAATCTTGAAACGGATTACGGCAGCGCTACAACGGATATTAGTGAAATGGTAGCCGCCAACCTGAATGACAAGGTATCTGTAGTGATTCAGACCATGGGAACCCTGGAATGGCAGGATTATGATATTGCATCGGATCACACTCAGCGTTATCTGATTGAAGATCATGATCTGGTTCTTGTAGACGACTCTCTGGAGCAGGAAGATTGTACTGATCCGAAGACGTTGTCTGATTTTATCATCTGGTCTGAAAAAAATTATCCCGCTGACCGCTATTTTCTGATCCTATGGAATCACGGCGGCGGCTCTGTAGAAGGATTTGGCTACAATCAATGGGGACGTTACAGTGATTCCCTCACTTTAGATGAGATGCAGACTGCTTTAAAGGACGGCGGCGTTATCTTTGATTTTATCGGCATGGATAGCTGTATTATGTCTTCCATTGAAATATGCTACGCCTTATATGATTACTGCGATTATATGATCCTGTCAGAAGATTTTGAATCCAGCCTTGGATGGTATTATAAAGGATGGCTGACAGAACTTGCAAAAAATACCTCCATCGACACTGTGTCGCTGGCTAAAATCATCATTGATGATATGGTAGAAGCCAATGAAAAAAATCATTATGAAGGGATGGCGTCCACCCTTGCACTGATCGATCAGAAATATGTGCCCGTTCTTTTTGACGAATGGAAGAATTTTGCTTATGCCAACACAGAAGAGCTTCTGGCCTGCAATTACAGCCGCGAGGTTGTCCGGTCGGGACGTCCTTTGTCTATCCGGAGAAAACATAGTCTTCTGATGAAAGTTGATTCGGAGATGCAGGAATATTATATTACCGACATGCTTGCCGTAGTAGCATCCATTAATTCAACCTATTCTAAATCGATGACCATTCATTTGAATAATGCGATCGCTTATTACAATTATACAGACAACAATTCCGGACTGACCGGGTTGTCCGTTACACTTCCTTATGGCGATCGTTCATTTTACAGAGATCAAAAGAAAATCTATACGCTCTGCGGCATCGATTCAGAATATATCGAATGGCTGGAACAGTTTACTTCCGTCACAGATGATCCAGATTATTCCTATGAGGGAAACAACCACGACGTAGATATCGACGCTGAAGGCGGTTTCATCGGAGGGGAAGGACTCTGGTAGGACTGATCAATCCCGATAAGTAGAAGTCGCATGATCCTCTTTTTGTGGATGATGCAGTTCATATTTCCAGAGAATATTGAAATCCTGTTTCTGATACATCTTATAAAAGCTTGCAAAAAAGTCGCATACCAGCAAAGTGGTCAGTGCAATACTGATCACTTTTATGCATTGCGGTTCCATCTGCAGCATACCCCGCATGATCGGATAAAACAGATTGCTCATAAAAAATGTAATGATCCCTGCAAACATAATACTTGTGGGCAGGGAAGTATATTTTGTCAGATGAAACGGAATCCACTCATAATTCCAGTACTCGATACCACATATCTTTTCCACCAATGTTCCCAGCAGAATCTCTCCAACGCTTACAAGTATAAATGAAAGAACATAATAAAACAGATACGATGCCGCTCCGTCCGGGATATAGCACATAATCCCCCAGTCTGCCAGATTCTGCGGCGTGCCAAACAAGAAATAGATCGCCAGAACCAATACGCCGTATCCCAGCAAAAACGGTGCATTCATATTCCGGTTATCGATAAATCCCTTTGTAATCGCCAGCCATGTATTTTCTGTGATAAATCCCAAAAACGCAATGACTGCCATCATTACGCCATATGCATAAATCAGTGTTTCCATATCGGAGCCTATATCCATATGATTACTCCTTTCTCGTAACTCTCTAATAATCAATTACACTTCTTTTACCGCATAACACCCCAAAAAACTTTGAACTTTCCGTGTCCTTATGCTTATTATGTACAAAGTTTTTACTTTTCATTTACACCATTGCCAAAAAAAAGGTATAATGTTCCTGATTTCATAAAGTTTGGTAAATGATTTGACAATCCTCTCAATTTATTGTATTATCATTCTTGTGTGTTATTTCATATTTGTTGTTTTACGTCGCGTGGCTCAGTTTGGTAGAGCGCTGCGTTCGGGACGCAGAGGTCGCAAGTTCGAATCTTGTCGCGACGATGTTTATAAGCATGGATTTCCTTCGGAATCCATGCTTTTTTGTGTTACTTATTGTTACTAGCACGGACATGAACTATAATAGGAAGGAGAAATTTCTAACATTAACTGCGCTTAGCATAGACAAATTCAACGGAGGAAGAAGAAGTGACTATAGAAGAACGGGTAATACGTTATTTTGATTTAGCATCTATGCCTCAAAATATACCTTATAGTACAAGCGGACTTATGCGGGAACTAAATATAACAGAGGATGATATTTTTAAGTACAAGATGAAGCTGTTTGAGGAATTAAGCCTGAAACCTGTAGAAAAACGGGACATCCTAATAAAGACGACCATAAAGCCACTGCTCAAAAAATATGGTTTTTCCACTTCGGGTTCAGACTGGCGTCGTGAAACAGACGATGCATATATTTTTATTCATTTACAGAATTCACAATTTAATGCCTTTTCAGGAGGTGCCCGTTTTTGTTTCCATATTAGCTCTTCCAAAAAAGATGAAATCGTAGAAAAACTTTCTAATCAATGGGTGTATAATCAGGCGATATGCGATCTAGATCCTTTTTATTTTTTGCCGTACTGTGGAATGCTTTCAGCATATTATTCGGCAGGCTGGCATCAGATCGACGGTTATAAAAATTATCTTCCCAAAGATACCCCCATAGAAGATATCTGCAGTCAGATAGGCGAAGATTTTGACAAATATGTTCTGCCGGAATTATCCGCAGTTCAATCTTATGAAGACTTTTTAAATCTTCGTACACAAAAGTTAAAACGATATGAGGAAAAAGAGATCCGGCTGTTAAAATATTACCATGCAGCACAGACTTCTATTACTGCGTATGGAAAATCCGTCTTTCCTACACTTGTTGATCTTAGAAAAAAATTAGAGTTAACCGTTGATGATGTCACATCTCATTTGGAATGGCTTGATATATGCAGAGAAAATTCTTCTTTTACAAAATGTGACGCCAAAGAACTAGCCATAAAAGCCGCAAAAGAGGAAAATGAATCCCCTTCTAGCACGTAATGATCTCCACAAAGATTCCATCAGGATCTTTAATGAAAAAATACGGTCGTCCCAGACGTCCTTCATTGATGGCGGGCATTTCCTCGATCAACCCTTCTTTTAATAAATATTCTGCTGCCTTTTTGGGATCTTCTACAGCAAGCGCCATATGCTTTGCCCCATTGACATGGAGATCCCTATTCAGCGTTTCTACAAAATCCGGCGTCGGATCACTGTCGGGATAACAGAACATCTCTAAAAGAAAACCGTCATTTTCCATCTGCAAGATCCTGACGCTTCCGTCCTCCGCCTGATAATCTTTTACCACATGAAATCCCAGCTTTTCATAAAATTTCCTGCTTTTTTCGCTATCGCTGACGCTGATGGCATAATGATCTATCCCAAATATCTTTTCCGGCAGCCTTTCTCCCAACACTCTCTTTTTATCCGAATCTGTTTCTTCTGCACTACCGCTTTCCTGCAATAACAGCTCCAACTCTTCTTTCGCCTGTTCATAATTTTGAAAGCGTATCGTATGAAATCCAAGCGTCTGTGCGCTCTTAAGGTTATCTTCCCGATCGTCCAGAAATACACATTCCTCCGGCTTCAGATCGTACGTCATACACAAGAGTTTATAGATCTCCGGATCTGGTTTGACCATCTTCACATACCCCGATACGATCCTTCCGTCCACCGCGTCTGCAAAGGTAAATTTCTCCTTTGCGTGCAGTGCAAACAGCTTCTTTGGATAATTAGACAAAAGATAAACCCGGTAGCCTTTCTTCTTTAATCCCTGAATCCATGACAGCGCATAAGGAAAGGTTTCTACAATATCATTAATCCGGTCAAAGAAAACATCTGCCTCCGCTGGATATTCTGAAACTCTGCTTTTCATCTCACAGATGACTTCTTTCTCAGGTCGGACGCCAAGATCCAGATCTCCCCAGAGCTTATTTTCAATAATATTTTTACAAAAAATTTCCTGTACTTCCATAGAAAATCCCAAATCTTCCATATATTCCCGATACCGGAAATTGATCAGAACCATCCCAATATCAAAGATCACATTTTTAATCATACTAGAAACCATGCCTTTCCATAACCTTTTTTCTTAATATTAGGCTTTTCATAAAATTTTAGCACAAATAAGATTGTAAAACAAATACTATCAGTGGTATCATTTATTTGAAATCGTTCAAACTGATAAAGAGACTTAATAGAATAAGGGGTTTGTTATGTCGGGATTTAATGCGCATTACTTTTTTGGAAACAATCATCTACAATTATTAGAAGATTCTGATATAAAAAATATCTGTAAAAAATATTCTAATGTTTTTTCCATCGGTCTGCAGGGTCCGGACATCTTTTTCTATTTTGTGATCGCAGGATTTTCCGGAGGAAAAAACTTAGGCTCGCTTGTGCACGTGGAAGAAACGGACCGGTTTTTTCAGAATATGTACCGGGGATTATCCATATTTAACCAACAGCCTGTCCAGAAGGCAATTGCAATCGCTTATATGTCCGGCTTCTTAGGACATTTTATTCTGGATGCTCATACGCACCCTTATATCTATGGACGCACAAAATATTCGGAAAACCCCGATGCCGCATATTACGGCAGGCATGTATTCCTGGAATCGGATATCGACCGGCTGATCCTAGAACGCTATTCTGGTCTGAAACCATCCGAATTTCATCAGGAGCGCACGATCCTACTTTCCAAATCCGAATGCAGGGTCATTACGGATCTGTTATATTACACCTTCAAAAAAACATACGCCTCCGTAAAAACATTGCGCGCATTTATCCAAAGTTCTCTTTATACCATGCCCCTTGGATGTTATTTGCTTCATGATAAGTATGGTCGTAAGAAAGCCTGGTTACGCAAGCTGGAGGATATCTTTTTAGGATATCCGCTGGCATCTCCGTTGATCCCCAGTGATACGCTTTATTTCTTTAAGGATCCCCTAAATCTTTCCCATAAAAAATGGTCCAATCCCTGGGATCGGACCACAATTTCTTATGAAAGCTATATGGATCTGTATGAAAAGGCAGGTACGGAATATCTCGATATCCTGCGTGAATTTAACGGTCTGCTGGCAAAGGACCGGCTGATCATGTCCAACTCCTTTTTAAACCGTCTCGGCAACCGCTCCTACCACAGTGGACTGGACTGCAGTATACCCTCCTAGTCCTACTCAATATGGATACAACTTCTAATTTCTTCCATCAGCGAGGCATTACTTTCGTTATAAGTAGTAGGCGCATTGCTGGTATCTTTTTTCCCGGTGGCATCCGTCGTCGTGATCCACATAATGATCGGATTGACAAAATCGCCCTTATAAGTAAAATAAATCGTAGCATTAGATCCATGAGCAGATTTAAGCATTTCCACATACGTGGTCTGCTGTAAATCACTCCATCCTAATGTCGATATTACTTCCTGACCAAAATATGATCCATTTGCCAGATCCTCTAAACTGATTGCCTGAGTTCTCATATCATCCAGAAGATCTCTGGAATCGGGATCTGCCATAACGTCCGGATCTACGGAGGCGTAAACCACTGCATCATAGACTGCGTCTAGTAACTGCATATCTGCTGATACATTGGATTTTTCTATATATTTTATTAGCTGCGGCGCCATAACGCCCACTAGGATTGCCATGATCGCAATGACAATAATCAATTCTACCAATGAAAATCCTTTATTATTTTTGCCTTTATTATTTTTCATAGGCGACAAACCTCCACTCTTTGTTATTAAATTATAATTTTTCACGGGTAATGTCAACCATTCTGCACCAGTTAAGTAATTTATGTAATGAAATCATAATTTTTGAATGATATATTTATAGATCGGATTTCCCATGGAAGAAAACCGTTCCTCATATTCTGTCATGACATTATCCTTTCTCATCTCCTCGTCTGCATGAAGGTCGTACGTAATCTGCACGATCTTCCATGAAGATCCTTCTAATTCCTCCTCTGCAAAGGTAAACAGTTCCCGATTGTCTGTCTTAAATTCAATCATGCCGTCTTCTTGCAGGATCTGGTCATACCGCACCAGAAACTGTCTGCTGGGAAGCCTTCTTCCGGCATGGCGGTCCTTTGGCCACGGATCGGAAAAATTCAGATAGATTCTGTCGATTTCACCTTCCGAAAAAATCTCTGTGATATGTTCCGCATCCATCCGGATCAGTCTGATATTCGGCAGCGGTTCCTGTTCCATTTTCTGTACCGCGCGAAGCAGCACCGTAGAATATTTCTCAATGCCGATATAATTAATCCGCGGGTTTCTCCGGGCAAGCTCCATCAAAAATCTGCCTTTCCCCATACCGATCTCCAACCGGATGGGATGTACGTTTCCAAATTCTTCCTGCCACTTCCCCTTTATCATTTCCGGTTCATGCACTACATATTCACTCCCTGCTATCATTTCTCTGGAACCGGTTACATTTCTAAGTCGCATCGTGATCCTCCTAGCTTTCCTCTTTTGTTTGAGAGATTACAATATCTGGTAATTTTGTCTTTATTTTATATAACAGTATTTTACTACAAAATTATTATTTCGTAAATTTGTAAAAAATGGTTTGGTTTTTCTACAAAATAGTGTATTATAAGAGTAATTATACAAACGATAATAGTGTGAGAAGCACTTATAATGGTTGAAAGAAATTTTTTATAAGTTTTATCCTGAAAGGTATTGGTTTGATATAGATGAAATATAAGTTGAAATATCGTATATTCACAGTATTTCTGTGTTTTTTTGTTTTATTTTCTCAATTTTCTTTTCCCGTATTTGCAACCCAGGAAGAACTGCTGGAGGAAGCGGAAGAACGGAAAAATGACCCCGTAGAAAGCAACAATGTAGAGAACTGGCCACAGGGGCCGCTGATCGGCGCCAAAGCAGCCATTTTAATGGATGCTAATACCGGAGCTATTCTTTATTCTAAAAATATAGACGAAGCACTTTATCCGGCAAGTATTACAAAACTAATGACTTGCCTGATTGCTGTCGAAAATTGCTCTTTAGACGAGATCCTAACCGTCAACCAGTCCGCCATCGATGCTAATGACAGCGACGGTTCTCATATGTCACTGACAGCAGGCGAACAGCTGACCTTAGAAGAACTATTATATGGCATTCTGATCAATTCTGCCAATGAAGCCTGCAATGTTGTAGCAGAGCATATTGCCGGCTCTCAGGACGCATTTGTGGAAATGATGAATGAACGCGCCAGAGAACTTGGCTGTACAAATACACACTTTGTGACTACCAATGGACTGCACCGTGAGGAGCATTATACCAGCGCTCACGATATGGCTTTGATTGGACAGGCCTTTTTTGAGCATGAAATTCTCTGTAAATTGTCCTGTATTTCTGAATATCATATCGAAGCAAACGCATACCATGAGGAACATTGGCTTCATTCCAAAAACACTCTCTATGAGGGGAAAGCCTATTATTATGAATCCCTGATAGGCAGTAAAACAGGATTTACCAGCCATTCCAGACAGACGCTGGTTTCCTGTGCAGAGCAGAATGGCATGAAACTGATCTGTGTCATCCTGATGGAAGAAAGCCCTTATCAGTTTGAAGATACAGTGAATCTGTTTGAGTATGGATTTTCCAATTTTGCACCGACGATGCTCTCTAACTATAATAATCCTTATGAGATCAACCATTCCGATTTTTTCAATACGGACAATGACATTTTCGGCAGTACCTCTCCCCTGATCTCCATAGACCGCGACGCAAAAATCATTCTACCGTTGGGCGTGGATTTTTCAGAAACAGAATATTTACTCACCTATGACGATCATTCGGAAGATATCCTTGCTCAGATCGATTATACTTATCATGGCATGTATCTTGGAAGCGCTTCTATAACACTGACCGGCAACACCACACCCGAATTTACTTTTGATGATCATTTTGAAACAGATGGGGAAGCTGCTGTGGTCAATGATGAAAACCAGGATACGAATGCACGGAATCAGATCTTTGTCAATATCTACCGGGTATTGATCGGCATTGTCGTTGTCGCGGCCATCATTGTGATCCTATTGATTATCAATGGCATCTTAAAGAATATTCATTTTGAACAGAAACGGGTCAAAAATATCCGGAAGCGGCGCAGTCCCAACTATCGGAGAAAACCTGTGAAAAAGACGCCAATCAGAACGGGAAACCGTTCAACGGCAAATCGTCCGAAATTAAATTATCGGAAAGTACGAAAGAATAATTTTGCTGTTTGGAAAAATACGGAAAAGAAAAAATCCTCTGCGCAAAAGACGCAGAATTGGACAAAACGAAATGATATCAATTTTAATGACATGGATATCAAATAAGACATTTTTATTTCAAAAATATAACTGAATTATAGATCAAATATCGTTTCCTTCGTTTTTTTATTGATGAATCGTTTAAACTCATCCATATCTGCATCATGGGTAAAACCCTGTTTAAAGATGATCTGACCATGTTCTACCATGCCTTTTTTTCCGAGGATCAGAATATAGCTGTCATCTGTCTCATACACCTTGGAAATACTGGAATATTTAAATGCAAAGGATTTTTCATTGACGCGGACGCTGACCTTATCCTGCTGAAAATGAAGAATCATCGTGATCGCCGGTCCATATTCGTCTTTCATCCTACGAAAATTAATCCACTCGCTGAACTGATAACCACAAAAAATCATAAAGGTAAAATAAATCCCAAAACCAAAAAACACCAGACAAAGCTTTGGCAGCCTTAAATAAAAGAATGCAACGGCACACAAAATATACATTATCAGCGCCAGTGCTGCTGATAAAATCTGCATTCGCTTATTCATGGTTTGATAAGTCATTTTACAATACTGATGATGTAATTTCCGAGTCAGGATAAATCGATTTTCATAAAATATTTTTGCCATGGCAACAGTATAATGTACATAAACAGCACTGTCAAACGAAAAAGAATGTCAAATATCATGCCCTTTTGTTAAAAACGTATAACGCACCCCTATATAATTTGTTCATTTGAACGAATATGACTTATTTTGATGTATTTTGAAGTTTTTTCGTTGACTTTTCTCCCATATTATGGCATATTTATATCATAATAGTTCAAAATACTTCATATTATTTCAATAAGGAGGGAAACCAGATGTTAACCGAAGAACGGTTTGCCATCATTCTGGACACTGTAAATAGAAAAAAAAGTGTACGTCTGAATGAGCTCTGCGATCTTCTTGAGATATCCGTTTCTACTGCCAGAAGAGATATCAATGTCCTTGCTGAAATGGGGAAGCTTATAAAAGTACACGGCGGCGCAGTCGCAATCGATATGAATGACCATTATTTATCTACGGAGAAAAGCGTTGCAGAAAAGGCGCTGCTGTTTCCGGAAGAAAAGACTGCCATTGCAAAATATGCCGCTTCACTGATCGATGAAGGTGATTTTGTATTTATTGATGCAGGGACAACCACGGCGCAAATGCTTGACTTTATTCCACTAAAAAACGTCAGTTTTGTTACCAATTCCTTCAATCATGCCAAACGTTTGACCCAGAGAGGTTTTCAGGTCTTTATTCCCGGCGGAGAGATCAGACCGGACACAGAAGCCATCATCGGAGAAGAATGTGTCCTGATGCTGGAAAATTATAATTTTACAAAATGTTTTATGGGGACAAACGGCATTTCCGTATCCGCAGGATTTACCACCCAGAATATCAAAGAAGCCAGAGTAAAGACCGCGGCAATCAACGGAAGCCGAAAATCTTATATCCTTGCCGATCACTCGAAGTTTGACAAAGTATCATTTGTAACTTTTGCACACATAAATGAAGCAAGTATTATCACGGATACCTTATCCGCAGACCAACGATCAGACGATCGCCTGTCTGTTGAAAAGTATTCCGGGTATACATCAATCAAGGAGGTGATATAAATGGTCTATACGGTAACCTTTAATCCCGCCATTGATTATGTGGTCCATACGGATCATATGAACTTAGGCGAAGTAAACCGCCTGCAGGGCGAGGAAGTCTATTTTGGCGGAAAGGGCATCAATGTTTCCAATGTACTGAAAGAACTTGGAATCGAATCAAAAGCTCTCGGATTTGTAGCAGGATTTACGGGGATCGCCATAGAACAGAGCTTGAAGGACAATGGCATTGAGACGGATTTTGTTCATCTTGATCAGGGCATTTCAAGAATCAACGTAAAGATCAAATCCATGGAAGAAACGGAACTAAACGGCCAGGGACCGGACATTCCTGAGGAAAAAGTAGATGAATTATTTCAGAAACTTGACTGTCTGAAAGACGGCGATATCCTCATCCTTGCAGGAAGCATCCCTTCCACGCTTCCTTCCGATATCTACGAGAAGATTCTTGCGCGTTTGGAAGGAAAGAATATCAAGGCTGTCGTAGATTCCACAAAGGACCTTTTAAAGAAAGTCCTGAAGTATAAGCCGTTTCTGATCAAGCCGAACAACTTTGAACTTGGGGAAATGTTTGGCGTGACGCTGAAAACAACAGATGAAATTACGGAATATGCAGGAAAGCTCAAAGAAATGGGCGCAGTCAACGTCCTTATTTCCATGGCAGGCGACGGTGCAATCCTTTTAGACGAAAATGGCAATACGCATATCTGCGGCGTATGCAAGGGTACGGTCAGAAATTCCGTCGGTGCCGGCGATTCTATGGTGGCAGGTTTTGTCGCAGGCAGTATGGAGGGCGACTATGAATATGCATTAAAGCTTGGAACAGCAAGCGGCGGCGCAACAGCCTTTTCGGATGGATTGGCAAAGAAAGAAGATATTTTTAAACTGCTGGAACAATTAAACATAACTGAATAAACTTATTTAAAAACAAATAAAAAATAAAAAGGAGGATTATTGTATGAGAATCGTTGATTTACTCAGTAAAGAATCCATTCTTCTGGGCGGCGCGCCTGCTTCGAAACCGGAAGCGATCGATCTTCTTATCGATCTGCAGGTGAAGGGCGGCAGGATCGCTGATGTGGAAGAATACAAAAAAGGCATTCTGGCAAGAGAAGAAAAAGGCTCTACGGCCGTAGGCGAAGGCATTGCGATCCCGCACGCCAAAAGCGAAGCCGTAAAGGCACCTTCTCTGGCAGCAATGACAGTACCTGAGGGCGTTGATTATGAAGCCCTTGACGAAGAGCCTTCCAATCTGCTGTTCATGATCGCCGCACCCAATGACGGAGACGTACATCTGGAAGTGCTTTCCCGTCTGATGACGATTCTGATGGATGAAGACTTCCGGGCAAAACTGCTGGCAGCAAAGGATGCGGATGAATTCCTTCAGATCATCGACGATATGGAAAAAGAAAAATATCCTGACGAACCCCAGACGAAAAGCGAGACCGCTGCAGACTCCGCAGATACCTCTTATAAGGTGCTTGCCGTAACAGCCTGCCCTACCGGAATCGCCCATACATATATGGCGGCAGAAGCCTTGGAGAAAGCCGGTAAAAAACTGGGCATTTCCATTAAAGTAGAAACCAATGGCTCCGGCGGTGCAAAGAATATTCTTACCAAAGAAGATATTGCTAACTGTGACGGCATTATCGTAGCCGCTGATAAGTCTGTGGAAATGGCACGCTTTAACGGCAAGAAAGTCATTAGTACAAAGGTTTCCGACGGAATCAAGATTCCGGAAGAATTGATCAACCGTATTGAAGCAGGAGACGCTCCCGTATATCATCATACCGGCGCGAAAGCGGCAGAAGATACCGCAGGAGATGAAAGCTTCGGCAGAAAAATGTATAAACACCTGATGAACGGCGTTTCCAACATGCTTCCGTTTACTGTTGCCGGCGGTATCTTTATCGCACTGGCTTTCCTGATCGATACGATCCTGGGTGCACCGCAGGATGGCAATTTTGGTACTTATACGCCTGTTGCTGCTTTCTTTAAGACCATCGGCGGATACGCATTTAACTTCATGGTACCCGTACTTGCAGCATATATCGGTAAGAGTATTGCTGACCGTCCCGGCTTCTTAGTCGGTCTGGTAGGCGGCTATCTCGCTACTACAGGCTCCACTTTTGCAATGATCGGAGGAGATATTCCTTCCGGATTTCTGGGAGCGCTGCTTGCCGGTTTTGTAGGCGGATTTATCATGCTGCAGATCGAAAAACTCTGCGATAAGATGCCGAATGCCCTCAACGGCATTAAACCGGTACTGATCTATCCTTTGGCAGGTCTTGGTATCATCGCCGTGATTATGTGTGCTGTCAATCCTATCATGGGTGTATTAAATACTGGCCTTTCCAATCTTCTGAATACCATGGGCGGCTCCAGTAAAATCGTACTTGGCTGTGTTTTAGGAGCAATGATGTCTATCGATATGGGCGGACCCTTTAATAAAGCTGCTTATGTATTTGGTGTGGGCGCTATCGCAAGCGGAAGCTACGACATCATGGCAGCCGTTATGGTAGGCGGTATGGTACCTCCGATTGCCATCGCATTATCAACAACATTCTTCAAAAACAGATGGAATGAGGAAGAGAGAAAAAGCGGTCTTGTCAATTATATCATGGGACTCAGCTTTGTAACAGAAGGCGCTATCCCCTATGCGGCTTCCGATCCTCTGAGAGTGATCCCTTCCTGTGCCATCGGCGCAGCAGTGGCAGGCGGACTTTCCATGGCATTTAACTGTACGCTTATGGCTCCTCACGGTGGTATTTTCGTATTCGCAGTGGTAGGCAACTGGCCGATGTATCTCGTTGCACTGGCAGCCGGTTCCGTAGTAGGCATGCTCCTGCTGGCCGTATTAAAAAAGAAAATTGCATAATGATGCAGAAAAAAGAATCTTAGATAAATGTACGTGATACATAAAAAGAAAATTAAAAAATACAAAATTAAATTTAAGGAGGAATGGTTATGGTATCAAAAACAGTAAAAGTCATTAATGAACAGGGTATGCACATGAGACCCGCAGGAATCATCGTTGCGGAGATGAAAAAATTCCCGAACTGCACCGTAATGTTGAAAGCAGGAGATAAGAGCGCAAAGGCAACTGCAGTAATGCAGATCATGGCAGCCGGAATCAAGTGCGGTACAGACGTTGAGATCACCGCAGACGGGGAAAATGAGCAGGCGGCTCTTGATAAAGCTGTGGAACTCTTTGAAAGCGGATTTGGCGAATAACAGTCTGCAAATGAATTGAAAGAAAAGGAGGTCCTATATGCTTACATATACCGGAAAAAGCGTTTACAGCGCTGTGGCGATCGGTAAGATATCGATCTTCAAACGGCGCGATACGGAAGTAAAACGGGAACATATCAGCGATATCGACGCTGAAAAAGCAAGGGTAGCGAAAGCAAAAGAATACTCTCTCGCACAACTTCAGACGATCTATGATAAGGCGTTAAAAGAAGTTGGCGAAGCTAATGCACAGATCTTCTCGATTCATATGATGATGCTTGATGATGAGGATTACAATGATTCCATCAACAATATCATTGAAACGCAGCAGGTCAATGCAGAATATGCCATTGCCGTTACCGCGGATAATTTTGCAGAAATGTTCGCAACAATGGAAGACGCCTATATGCAGGCAAGATCTGCCGACGTCAAGGATATCTCCAACCGCATGATTGCCAATCTTTCTGCGGACGATATAGAGCAAAGCGTTACGGATGACAAGGTAATCATCTGTGCCGACGACCTTGCTCCCAGCGAAACGGTATCTTTGGATAAAGAAAAGGTACTTGCGTTTGTTACGGCACACGGTTCTTCCAATTCCCATACGGCGATCCTGGCACGGAATATGAATATTCCTGCAATCATCGGTGTGGGCGACGAATTCCTGGCACAGATCAAGGACGGACAAAACGCTGCTGTTGATGGATTTACGGGAGATCTCTATGTAGAACCCGCCGAAGATAATCTTTCCAGAATGACAAAAAAACATGAT
>CAMWHY010000073.1 GCA_947174185.1 uncultured Lachnospiraceae bacterium
AATATGTACTATTGACGAAACTAAGCTGTATATTTATACTAAAGGTGCAATTAAAATCGAAAAATGATATTTTTATAGATACTTTGTGTGATTTTCTCAAAATCGATCCGCATCCGAATGATATGGATGCAGAAAAGAAAGGTTCGTGTAATATGAAAATAGAAAAAGTGAATGATAATCAGATTCGCTGTACGCTGACCAGAGAAGATCTTGATGAGCGTCAGCTCAAGATCAGTGAAATTGCCTACGGCAGCGAAAAAGCAAAGATGCTGTTTAAAGATATGATGCAGCAGGCTCATTTTGAATATGGATTTGAAGCAGAGGATATTCCTTTGATGATCGAGGCAATCCCTATGAATACGGGTTGTATCGTATTTATTATTACAAAAGTGGAGGATCCCGAAGAACTGGATACCCGCTTTTCTAAATTTGCGCCGTCCATTATTGATGATAATGATTCGGAATACGAGGAATCCGCTTCCTTTGCCAGCACGATTTCAGACATTTTAGATAACCTTCCGGAAACACCGGAAGAAACTTTTGATTTGTTCAGGAAATTAGGCAGCCGTAAGAAGAACCCCCAGCAACTGCCTGTCAACGCTCCGGCAGAGCCTAAGACAGCGGAACCTGTCGGCTATTCTAACCGCCTGTTCTCTTTCCAGAATTTAAATGCTGCCATCAATGCTGCTATCATTTTAAAAGGGTATCAGGAAGGCGACAGCATTTTATATAAAAACCCTAATAATAACAAATATTATCTCCTTCTTCTTCGGGATTATTACAATACAAAGGATTTTGTAAGAATCTGTAATATCCTGATGGAATATGGCACCCCGGAGCAGGGTACGGCTGCGATAGAAGCATATATGGAAGAACATTATTCTATCATCATTGCTTATGAGGCATTGCAGGCGCTGGCGAAGATCGAAGCATGATCGGACTTAGCTAAAACACCCACTCATACAGGATTCCATATAGTTCACGCACATAATATGCCGGGAACAGCCATACCGCCGTGGACGCTGGAACTGACGCAGGTTCTAACCCCTGGTTTCTGGCGATGATACTTGCGCGGTATTCATGGTACTCATTGGTCACGATCGCAACTTTTGTACTAAAACCCTGCTCTTCTATGATCGTCTTACTAAACGCCATATTCTCTCTTGTAGAAGTAGACTTATCTTCAAGATACAGCTGTTCCGGCGATATTCCCTGTTCTGTCAAATAACGGTACATGCATTCAGCTTCGCTGATATCTTCTCCCGGTCCCTGACCTCCGGATAAGATACAGACTGCTTCCGGATGCTCCTTAAGGTATTCTTCCGCCGCCTGTAGGCGCTCTAACAGAGACAGGCTGGCGTATTCCCCATACACTCTGCAACCTAATATGATGACCGTTGCATTCTCCTCCGGTTTACGTCCGGCAGCAATGATCATATTTGTTGTCAGGATAATCACAAGCGCTAAGATAATACAGGCAATTCCCATCAGTATACTTAATATGATCTTCCCAGCCTTTTTCTTCCATAGATTTTCCAGAACGCGGTTACACCATCCCATAAACAGACCATATCCGGCGACCATCCCAAAAATCAGAATCCCGGTTACAGTTCCAATATTAACGATCCTTCCCACAATTACCGGCACCATCAGCCATAGAAGTCCCAGACCGCCGATACCCACGAGAAAAAGCCGCAGGCATACCCTTGCGGCTTTTTTGTTATGAATCTTCTTTTTATGGATTGTTTGATTTCCCTTGTTTTTTGGCATCTTATTTTACAACTGTTTTTTATCTTCCAACTATAAATAATACATGTAGATCAGGATCACTACGGCAATTATGCCAAGTGCCACCAATCCGACTTTGATCCAGGAGATCGGCGTCTTTCCGTTGACCTTACCAGTCTGTCCATTGACCATAAACTGATAGATCTTATCCTGATACTTAAATGCGGAGATCCATACCGGCAGCAACAAATACTTATATGTAATATTATTATGTGAGGTGATCAGTCTGTTGACTCTTGCATGGGACGTATGATAACGCGCACGGATCTTTTCTTTGATCTCTCCCTTCAGGAGTGCATCAATCTTCTGCTTTCCTGTCTCCCATGCATCCTTCATCTTGATCGTATAACGTTCCGCTTTAAAGCCCGCCATATATTCCGGTTTATACTCTACTGTCAGTTTGGTATCATAGGGCTCCAGACCAGTAATGATCGGTCCGCTCTGTTTAGAAGAAGCGCATACCAGCATATCGTCAATAAATCTGGAATGATGGCCGCTGGTAGGATGCCAGTTAATTTTCGTATGTGTATTTCCCTTACTATCACGGTAACGGTGCTCCGTACCGTATTCACCATGAAAATCACTCTCCGTCTGGGAATCAAAGGTCCAGTAAGGAATATAAATACCGGTAAATGCATCCGGCTTTGCGCTTTCCTTTGCCAGTTTCGGACAGAAGAACTTTCTGCCGATCCAGTCCTTAAAGCGTTTTGAAGCCTCTGCGGCATCAAGCTTAAAGGGCACGACACCTCCCGGTGCCATGATCTTCTTACTGTTCGGATCTTCCATAACCTGATTGGAGCCACAATATGGACATTCACTGGACATATCGTTGACATCATAGATGGTTTCTGCGCCACAGGACTTACAGATAACGCTCTTAGTTGCGACGCCCCAGTCGCAGGATGCCTCTTCCTCCGCAGCATAAAAATCCAATTCCTCTGCTACGAATTTCTGGTCATTCACCTTAATTTCTTCTTTATGCTCACAATAAGGACAGTAAAGCATCCCCTCAGCCGGTGCAAACTGCATAATACCGCCGCAATTAGGACATTTCTTATCCGTCTCCTCACGGGTAACTGCCTGTTCCGGGATCGGCGCCTCTCCTGCCATCGGATCCATGCCGCCATTGTTAAGACCGTTTGTGTCCATACCCACTCTCCTTTGTTTTTACTTGATAACTTCCATCGTCTGCCTTGCAATCGATAGTTCTTCATTGGTAGGAACAATCATTACTGTCACCTTGCTCTCCGGTTCGGAAACAATCAGATCTTCCCCTCGGATGTGAAGTTTTTCATCATTGACTACCACGCCGAGAAATTTCAGATATTCACATACGCCTGCCCGCACTGCATAGTTATTCTCCCCACAGCCTGCCGTAAATGCAATGATATCCACGCCTTGCATTACCATTGCATAAGCGCCGATATATTTTGCAACACGATAGCAATAGGTCTCCAGCGCCAGTTTTGCATATTCGTTACCACCCTGCGCTGCCTCATCCAGATCTCTGAAATCACTGGAAAGATGATTGGAAAGACCGAGTACACCGGATTTTTTATTCAAAACAGCGTTGACCTCTTCTACGGTCAAACCTTCCTTTTTACAGATATATTCGATAATCGCCGGATCTATGTCACCGGAACGCGTTCCCATGATCAATCCCTCTAATGGGGTCATACCCATGCTGGTATCCACACATTCCCCATTCTTCACTGCGGAAATGCTCGCACCATTGCCCAGATGGCAGACGATGATCTTTAAATCTTTTCTGTCCTTGCCAACCAGTTCTGCGGCGTGTTTAGATACAAAATCATGACTGGTTCCATGGAAACCGTATCGCCGCACCTTATATTTTTCATAATATTCATATGGCAGCGCGTACATATATGCCTTCTTCGGCATCGTCTGATGAAACGCCGTATCAAAGACTGCAACCATCGGTGTATCCGGCATGTTGGCTTTACAGGAATTAATACCAATCAGGTTCGCAGGATTGTGAAGCGGCGCAAGGGAGCTGAGCTCCTCAATATCCTTTTTCACCTCGTCATCAATCAAAACTGCCTTCGTAAACTTTTCTCCGCCGTGTACCACACGGTGACCTACCGCGCCAATCTCAGCAAGAGAGCTTACGACACCATGCTCCTGATCTGTCAATGCCTCGATCACCAATCTGACTGCTTCATTATGATCCGGCATCGCTGCCTCAATCTTTACTTTATCCTTTCCTGCCGGCTGATGTGTCAGGCAGCTTCCCTCAATACCGATTCTCTCTGCCAGCCCCTTTGCCAGCACTGCCTCCGTTTCGGAATCAATCAGCTGATACTTCAAAGAAGAACTTCCGCAGTTAATTACTAATACATTCATACTAATCCTCCCTGTCAGAGCATTTTTACCTTTTCCTTATTACTAATACGCTTTGCCCCAGTAGACCATCTTCTTCGCAGGACGTCCGCAGCATACGCAGCGATCAGAAATCGTCTCCTGTTCAAATGGCATACAGCGGCTGGTTGCCGTCGTATCCTCTTTAATCTTCTCCTCACATGCCACATCGCCGCACCACATAGCCTTTACAAAGCCGGGCTTGTTATTGATGACATCGCAGAACTCATCGTATTCCTTCGCTTCATAAGTATGGGATTCCACATGCTTTCTGGCACGCTCCAGCATATCCTTCTGCATGGTCTCTAAGATCTCTTTTACCTTCGTTTCCAGATCGCCTAAAACAACTTCTATCTTCTCGCCGGTATCACGACGAACCACAATGCACTTACCATTTTCTATATCTTTGGGTCCGATTTCGATGCGGACAGGAATTCCCCGCATCTCCTGCTCTGCAAATTTAAAGCCCGGGCTCTTGTCACTGTCGTCAACCTTTACCTTAAATCCTGCCTTTACAAGACGGTCTTTCAGCTCTGCCGCTTTCTCCAGAACCCCTTCCTTCTTCTGTTGAATCGGAATCACCATCACATGTATCGGCGCGATCCGGGGAGGAAGCACCAGACCGGAATCATCCCCATGCACCATGATAATGCCGCCGATAATTCTTGTACTCATGCCCCAGGATGTCTGATGGCAGTATTTTAATGTATTGTCCTTATCCGCATACTGAATGCCGAATGCCCTTGCAAATCCGTCGCCGAAATTATGACTGGTACCGGACTGCAACGCCTTGCCGTCGTGCATCAACGCTTCGATCGTATATGTAGCCTCCGCCCCTGCAAATTTCTCCTTATCCGTCTTACGACCCTTGATTACAGGGATTGCCAGATATTCCTCGCAGAAATCCGCATAGACATTCAGCATCTGGATCGTCCGTTCTTCCGCATCCTCTGCCGTTGCATGTACCGTATGACCCTCCTGCCATAAAAATTCACGGCTTCTTAAAAACGGTCTTGTAGTCTTCTCCCAGCGCACTACGGAACACCACTGATTATAGCATTTTGGAAGATCCCTGTAAGAATGTACATCATCCTTATAAAAGTCGCAAAACAGCGTCTCCGAGGTGGGTCTGACACAAAGCCGCTCCTGCAAAGGCTCCAATCCGCCATGGGTTACCCAGGCAACCTCCGGCGCAAATCCTTCCACATGATCTTTTTCCTTCTGTAAAAGACTTTCCGGGATAAACATTGGCATATAAACATTCTCTACGCCTGTTTCCTTGAACTTCGCATCCAGCTCCTTTTGTATATTCTCCCACAGTGCGTATCCCGCCGGTTTAATGACCATACAGCCCTTCACGCTTGTATAATCAATCAACTCCGCCTTTTTCACTACATCCGTATACCACTGTGCAAAATCCTCTTCCATGGAAGTGATCGCTTCCACCAGTTTCTTATTCTCTGCCATGATCGTTCTCCATTCGTTTTTCCATATCCTAATGCCTTTTTACTCAAATAAGTACAAGCATCCTTACTTTAAAAGTTTATGGTTTTCCAGTTGTTTTGTCAACATTATTCGAGATATTTATTTATTGTATCGAAGATATGTCGCCACAATCTCTTTATACAATAAAAACGATAGTGGTCCAAGGATCACGCCGCCCAATCCGTACAATTTTACTCCCGTATATATGGAAATCAGGATAACAATTGGATAAATCCCGGTATTTCTGCCAATCAGGCGGGGCTCCATAAGCTGTCTTGTAACCACACACAGAAGATAAATACCTACACAGATCAGCGCCTTCCAATATTCGGCATTCAAAAGATACCAGACTGCCAGAGGCCCTAATATGATCCCTGTTCCAATAAATGGCAGCGTGTCTAAGAATGCTGTAATCAGCGCCGTCTGAAGCGGGTGCTGCAATTTTAACAGAAAATATCCAAACAGACAGATTCCCGAGATTGTCAAGTAAATGATCCCCTGCGCTTTGACATACCCAACCAGCATACTCCCTATCTTATGAAAAATATCTATTACAACAGACAGTTCCTCCGTTTGATACAGCGCGCACTTGATCGTCTCATAATCTTTTGCCAGCAGAACTGCTGCCAGCGAGGTAATTAAAAGTGTCACGATAACACTGATAATCCACTGCACTGACTTGACGGAACCCATCATGACTTTCGGGATCAGACTGTTCTGCAGATCGGCGATCATAACAGTCCCCCGTTCTTTTACCATAGATGTAACCGCACCCCTCTGCATACCGGTATGTTCTTCTATCATTTCGCATCCGTCGCATACAATATCTGTGAACTGTCCCCAGATGGTATTGCTATTTTGAAAAATGACTGAGATATTGCTTAGCAGCCACACCATAACCATCCATATAAGCAGCAGCAGAAGGAATACAATCAGGATCAACAGTCCGCCGGTCAATATTCCCTTTCCAATATGAAGCTTATGATTGATTTTATGAATAACGGAAGCGGACGGAATGACCACCAGCGCCGCCAATACAAGCGGAAGTATTAACGGGAGAAGATATTTGAACGAAAACCAGATAGCAACCGCTGCGGTGATATATACCAGGTATTTCTTTCCTGCGGTCCTTTTGTTGTCATCCCCCATACTTTCCTTTGCAGCAGCCATATGATTCCTCCATACCGCCTTCGACGGCTCAAACGAAAAAAGCGTTCATACTGTTAGTATGAACACTTTATATATGGAAAATACCAGCATTTAACACAAATCCTGAATCGTAAATACCATCCTTTTCCCGCTGCCCGGATGTGTAAATTCTAACTGTACCGCTTTTAACGAGACCGCACGGATATTTTTCTTCTGATTGTATTCTGCCGACTCTCTGGAGGCATATTTTGCATCGCCCACCAGCGGATACCCGGCATGGGAAAACTGCACCCGGATCTGATGATGTCTGCCGGTAAACAATTGGATCTCTAGAAAATCTGTTTCCTCCCGTCGTTCCAATACCTTATATGTAAGATAGGCAAATTTTGAAGATTCCTTCTTTTGTTTCTCCCTGTCTTTACAATTCTGATCGCCCGGCACACATCCTGACTGCACGCTGACAACATACGATGTGTTTGTCTTCGCATCCTTCACCAGATCATTCTGAAGCTCTCCCGACATCTTAGGCAGATGACCGTACACTTCCGCATGATAGATCTTCTTCATGATCTTATGGGGCGCCTGTTCTTTGTGTATCATATCGACCGGTATCGCCGCCTGCTTCGATAGTTCCGCCGCTGCTTTCCGCGTCTTAGCAAATACAATGACGCCCTCCACCGGCTGATCCAGTCTATGAATAATACCAAGATAAGGATCGTTCACGGACTGCTTCATATACCGTTTTAATTCACTGACCATGTCCATACTGCCAATTCCAGCCGACTGTACTGCAATCCCGGCAGGCTTGTGGCAGACAATAATATCACGGTCTTCATATAGTATCTTTGTTTTCATACTTATCCCGCTATGCCTTAAAACGATATCCAACCCCCCAGATCGTTTCAATATATTGCAGTTTCGAGGAATCTTTTTCCAGCTTTTCGCGGATTTTTTTGATATGTACTGTCACTGTCGCAATGTCGCCTACGGATTCCATATCCCAGATTTTGCGAAAGAGTTCCTCCTTGCTATACACATGATTGGGATTCTCTGCCAGAAAGGTCAGCAGATCGAATTCCTTTGTTGTAAAATTTTTTTCTTTATTATCCAAAAATACTCTGCGCGCCGTCTTATCAATACGAAGCTTGCGGATTTCAATAATATTATTTTCTTCCTGCTTTCCTGCCAGACGCTCATAGCAGGCAAGATGCGCCTTCACTCTTGCTACCAGCTCATTGGGGCTGAATGGTTTGACCACGTAATCATCCGCCCCCACTCCCAGACCGCGGACAATATCTATTTCATCCTTCCTCTCGGAAACAATAACAATAGGAATATTTTTCTTTTCACGGATCTTCTTACAGATTTCAAATCCATCTATGACCGGCAGCCCGATATCCAGAATCACAAGATCATAATTTCCATTAATTGCTTCCTTCAGCCCTGTATCTCCGGAAGCTTCCACAGCCACCTGAAAATCACTCATTTCCAAATAATCTTTTTCCAGATTTGCCAACATGTCTTCATCTTCTATGATCAGTATCTTACTCATAACCCTTATCCCCATATACACTTCTTTCAATCATCCGAATGAGCCATATCTTTTACGCTCTGGTAGATATTATAACACTATCTATGGAATCAGAAAAGATGCAAACCATATTTTTTTTATGTTTCTTTTAGAATAAATTTATAATTATAAATATCGCTACGCCCGATTATCCGTCGTATATTCTCTGACACGGAAAGCAATACCCATTTCGTCAGCAATTTTCCTGCAAGCCTCAATATCCTATTGTTTTGGAAAATACTTTTTTCGCATCTTCCGCAAATCGGAGCATACTTTCATAAGCTACAAAAGCTGCAGCTTAGGCAGCACCGGTTAGTCAGATTGGCATATAATTTTCCGCCATACACATATAAAATATCTGCCATAAATGATTCCTTCTTTCATGGAATATCATATCAAGTCTAGATGAAAAACGCCGACTTTTGGCGTTTTTCGGTGTGAAACTTAGCACTTCTTCGCGAAATAGCCTTCGCTATGAGCGTTAGAAGTGCTTTTCACACTAATATCTGCATAAACACCCTTACAAGCTTTTAACAAATCGGACGGTGCCAGTTCAATCTGCATGCCAAGACGACCGCCGCTGACGATCATCTGCGGTAACGCCTCTGCTGATGCGTCAATTCTTGTAACAAACAGTTTCTTCATACCAACTGCCGTACATCCGCCTCTGATATATCCCGTGATACTGTTGATTTCTTTCACCGGAATCATGGCGACTGATTTTTCACCCACCGACTTTGCCGCTTTTTTTAGATCCAGCTCCTTAGCGATCGGTATCACAAAAACATAGTATTCCTTACTGTGTCCCTGCGTAACAAGCGTCTTATATACTTTCTCAAAAGGCAGTCCCAGCTGCTCTGCGATTTTCAGTGCATCAATAAATTCATCGCATTCGTAAGTATAAGTTTTATATGAGATCTTCATGGAATCCAGAATGCGCATGGCGTTAGTTTTTGCTTCTTTATTCTTAGCCATCCCTGTAACTTCCTCACTCTTTTTTCTTAATGAACACCCACTTCTGCTGTATCTTATAGCTAAGAAAGAACAAAACAGAATCAATGATGATCTTGATGATTCCTTCATGGATCATCGGCAGCAAATGGGCAAGTCCTTCCACAATTCCCGCAGAGCATGCCATCTGTATCAGCCAGACAATAAAATACCTCGGTCCACTATCCGCTGCCTTAGCTTTCGATTTAAAGACCCAGCGATTCATATAGTAATTAAATATTCCCGAACAGATACGCGCGATCACTGTCGCTGCCACTATATGATACGCCGGCATGATCGTCTCCAAGTGTGAAGAGACCAGCAAAAACAGCAGCATATCCAAAAGGCACGATCCCAGTGAAGAGATGCAGAATTTGAAAAACACTTTATAGATCTTAATAGAATCCTTGATCGGGTTAAAATGCGAGCTGGCATTGTCATCAATATAAATGACTTCGATCGGAACCTCTGTCCAGGTAACATTTAACTCTTTCAGACGAAAGATGCTGTTCATCTCATACTCATAACGATCGCCCTCCACTTTAAGCATTTCACTTAAAATGGAAAATGGCATTACCCGCAGTCCCGTCTGAGTATCAGATAATGAGATATCGCAGAAAAATTTCATCAGCCTGCTCGTCAGCCGGTTGCCAAACCTGCTTCTGGGAGGGATTTTTGTATCTCCCTCAAAATCACGGCATCCCATAATCACCTTTTGGGGTTCTTTCAGGAATGCCTCACAGCACCGCCTTACATCCTCCGGCGTATGCTGCCCATCCGCATCGATCGTTACGACGCCTGCCGCATCCGTAAAATTCTCCAGCACATATGCAAATCCCGTCCGGAGCGCGCATCCCTTGCCGCGGTTTACTTCATGCTCCAGTACCGTCGCTTTTTTCTTTGCCTGTTCAAACAGGGGCGCACACTCCTCTTTTGAACCATCATTTACTATAAGGATATATTCAAACTGTTCTGCAATCTGATCAAGCAAAGTGATCATCTTTTCATCCGGGCAATATGCCGGAATCAGTACAACAACTGAATGATTCTTTTCCACATGTAACCTCCATTATTTTTACAATACTCACACGCAGTGCCCGAGCTCGATTTCGCTTTGCTCAATCTCGCTCGCGGGCTTCGCCCTATGCTCACTCCATATTCTTCTCACACGCAGTGCCCTAGCTCGATTTCGCTTTGCTCAATCTCGCTCGCGGGCTTCGCCCTATGCTCACTCATGAAAACATATGCCGCCTGTAAGCAAGCTTCCAGCAGCATATGTTTTCATTCATTCGCGCACTGCTCATTGCTTTCGCGTACATTATACAATCGAAAAACCCACAGTGTCAACGTATTACGCCGACAAACTGTGGGCTTTAGTTATTAATATTTCTTTAATTATACCTCTTCTTCCTGAAGTGATGTCTTCTTTGTAACCTGTACCTCTTCCTCATAACATGCAAATGCATGTTCCACATCTTCCTTCTTCAGTTTCGGTGTAATCAAACTGACAACCGGAACAATGATCAGTCCGCCAACCATGGCAATCGCACCACAGTTGATCGGAGAAGCAATAAATTTTAAGTAAATATTGGACACGGTAAGTCCTACTGCAAAGATGAAGTTGACCCATACAGCCAGCTTTGTCGTACCTTTCCAGAACAGACCATACATAAACGGCGCAAGGAACGCTCCTGCAAGCGCGCCCCATGAAATACCCATGAGCTGTGCAATAAAATCAGGTGGATCAAGCGCAATGATAACAGAAATAACGATGAAGAAAACAATTAAAATTCTCATAGTCAGTAACTGCTTCTTTTCGTCTGACTTCTTCATTACGGTATCCATTAGAAAATCCAATGTAAGCGTCGAACTGGAAGTCAATACCAGCGAAGAAAGCGTAGACATTGATGCGGAAAGAACCAGTACGATGACAACACCGATCAGGATATCGGGCAATGTATTTAACATTGTAGGGATGACCATATCATACTTAACGCCCCCATCTACAACAATACCTGGCTGATCTCCAAACAATCTTCCGAAACCGCCCAGGAAATAACAACCGCCCGATACTACAACTGCAAAGAAAGTCGATACGATCGTTCCTGTCTGTACCGCTTTCTCGTTTTTAATGGCATAAAACTTCTGCACCATCTGCGGAAGTCCGAGCGTTCCCAAAGAGGTCAGGATGATAACGCCTAAAAGATTCAAAGGGTCCGGACCAAAGAAAGAAGCATATACTCCCGGCACATCACTCTCAGCGCTTGTAACATCGGCAAGTTTATGAATTGCTTCAAGAAATCCTCCCTGTCCGCTAAGTACCGCCCCGATCACGCAGACAATACCAACCAGCATGATAATACCCTGAATAAAATCGTTGATTGCTGTTGCCATATATCCACCCAGAATAACATACACTGCCGTCAATACTGCCATTGCAATGACACAGTATTTATAATCAATATCAAATGCCAATCCAAACAGATTGGACAATCCATTATACACAGATGCCGTGTAAGGGATCAAAAAGATAAAGATGATGATGGACGCAACAATCTTTAACGCACGGCTGCTATAACGCTTTCCGAAGAAATCCGGCATGGTCTTAGTATCTAAGAATCTTGTCATAACTCTGGTTCTACGGCCTAACAATACCCATGCCAACAAGCTTCCGATCACAGCATTGCCCAAACCAATCCACGTGCTTGCGATACCATATCTCCATCCAAACTGCCCGGCATATCCAACAAATACTACCGCGGAAAAATAGGATGTTCCATAAGCAAATGCCGTCAGCCACGGTCCCACACTTCGACCGCCCAAGACAAAGCCATTGACATCTGTTGCATGCTTTCTGGAATATACGCCGACAGCGACCATAACACCAAAGAAAACAAGCAGTAACAAAATTTTGACTAACATATGGCTACTTCCTTTTCTTAACTATGTATTTCCGATCTCTTTATTGCTTCAACGCATTAAAGTACGGATAGTAAAAATTATATGAGTACGTGCGCTTTTTGTCAATAGTTATAACCTGCAGAAAGCACAACCTAAACCATAAATATATATCTTGCGTTATAGCAATTCTACTTTTATAAACTTGTTAGCGATAAGCTCTGTTATATATTCAGACAACTCTTTACGAAAACAATGATAAAATGCTGTCCCAAACGAACTTCCAATACAGCACCAATTGCTGAATGGCGCTTCTTTCTCTCCCCATCCCTCCTAACTCATCCTTTAGGTCAATCCGTTCTTCCCAGCCTTCCCCAAAGATCTGGTTCATCCACTGTTCATATGCCCATGTGGATTTAATAATGTCTATGGCATTGTGGGCATGTTCATTGTAAAGATACATATTCATCTCTTCAACAGGCCCTCTGCTGATCCACCACAAACCCTCTATTCCGTCCCATTCCATCCTAGCATTGTACCAGTGACCTATATATATATCACTATTTTCTTGATCATATATCTGTTCCCCTTGTGTTCCTAGCTGGGTGTTATATATAGAATCGACATACGCCTCAGGGTCTTCAAAGCCAAAGTAATCGACGTTCTCCATCACACGGTGATAACAATCAAAGTCATCCACTTGGGCAAGTTCCTTGATAATACTGTTCAGATCACGGGGCGACAGCCTTCCCCAATAACACTGTTCATATAGATAATCCCAGTACCTGTCGTCCATGTGATAGTAATACCCATCCCTCTCCACTAGTTCTTGATTATAAGAATAATTCATATAATAGTAGTTGATAATATAGTATCCCGAATAGACGTCCCCGTTTTCAAAAACATATAGATAATTTTCTATCTCTTCCCCATTCTTTATGATTGAATATCCTATTTCCACAAGGATGTTATTCATGCTGACACCTTCCCGCTGCCCCATGTGATCCACCACTTCCATAACGCATATCTCCTCAGTGTAGTTATGGTACAGTACGGTAAACAACGCGGACAACGCCACCAGCGTCGCTGTTAATGTTATAATAACCTTTTTCTTTTTTCTAAAATTTTTTGTCATACAGACACTCCGTATTTAGATATTTTTTAAATATTCTGCCTACATCTCAAAACGATAGAAAGAAAAATCATACTTATCTGATATGATGATATGGTAATATTTCGGCTCTGCATCAGGCAGCGAGACCTCCACCGTATAGATTCCCTCAGGCAAACGCACACTGATATCCCCAAAGTCAGCTCTGGTATGGTACACCGCTATCTCCTCTCCGCCGTCTACTGTCACTTCTCCTTCCCTAACGTAATCCTCTAAACGGATATTTTCTTTATCAGTATCGATCCATCCTTTTATAAATCTGAACTCCCCGTTTATGATGAGCCCATAGGAATTCACATTTTCTCCCGCAGTGCTGCTGCTAAGTTGCAGGATCACACCCCGAGTCTTCTCCGGCTGATAGTCCGGCAGCGTGATTCCTTTGACGGTTTGTTCCATGATATCCTCGCTGCTGACATGGATCTCCTCCAGCACACCTCCGTACTCTCCATCCACTAATACGTAATAATTACCCTGTGGGATATCCAGTTTGATATTTCCTGCCGTATCCGTCTTTCCGCTGTATACTATAGTGCTGCCTACCGCATCGCTTCTCATGGCAGCACCCAGAACCTTACACCAATAAAATGACCGGCTGCGCACTTCAACCGTCGCATCCCTTACTCCACTTCCGTCAGCACCCGTCACATGGAGCTGTATGGTATATTCTTCTGGTGTTTCGTACTGGACAGCCGCGGCAATCACTTCTGCGGCATTTAATACCCCGTATCTGTCGATTGTCATCTGATAGTTACTTACAATGATATCCTTTAATTCTGGCGCACTGATATCAGGATTGACATTATAAGCAAGTCCTGCCACGCCGGACACATGAGGCGCCGCCATGGACGTACCTAATTGGTAATCATAGTCCAGCCCCATCCCAGAGACCATGCAGCTTAGAATGGTGTCTCCCGGCGCAAGGATGTTCACCCGGCTGCCTGTATTGCTAAAATTAGCAACATTATATGTTCCAGTAGTGCCGGTGGGTTTTTCGATTGCCCCCACTACGATCACCCTGTCTTGTACCCTGCTGTCCTGGCTATAAGAAAATTCATTATTATATTTCGCATCCACCTCATTACAAATGTTTATCGCATTGGAATTGGGCGCGCCATAAGTAATCGATGTATCAGCCTGTACATATTTATTTGCTTGATTTAATGACCGATAATAATCCCCAACGCTGACATAACGGTCTTCTGGGACTCCTTCGTTATAAAATGTATATTTATAGAACTCCAGATTGTTAGCATTTCCTGCAGATGTCACAATCAGAAAATCATATCCTTTATCAATCAATTCACCCAAAAAATCATCTATTTTATCTGTTCTTTCTTCCATAAAATCAATTGCATACTGCTCATGCTGGGAAGCCGCAAATGCATTTGTGGCATCTCCCCTGCTGTAATTAATGACCTTCACATGGTTTCCGATCATCAAATCCAGAGCATACTGCAGCTTCATGGTGGAATCCTGCTCCAACGCAGCATAGGAAAGCGTATCCCCATACATTGAAAAGCCGTACAGGAAAGGTTTTAAGC
>CAMWHY010000074.1 GCA_947174185.1 uncultured Lachnospiraceae bacterium
ACTATATTCTGTATAGAACTAATGTTCTATACAGAATATAGGAGGAGTATATTATGAGAAAGGAGATTATATTATGCCAAACAAAAAGCAAACATCAAAAAAAGTAGCGACTATAGCTTCTAATATTCTTAGAGATGACAGATACAGCCCAAAGTCAAAATCTGTTGCTGCAAGCGCGTTGTCCCAAACAAAAACTTCTAAAAAGAAGTAAATTTCACCATCCCCGACTATAGTAGTCGGGGATTTTTGCTGTAATAAATTTTATAATCGAGGGTGTTTCGAGAACTCAAAAGAAATTATTGAAAATAGGTAGTGATTTTGTTATAATATCTAAAAATATTATATAAAAATATTGGGATTTATTTAGAGGATATGCAATGGAAAATAAGGAAATAAGAGTAACATTCAGACCGCTATGGAAATTATTGATTGATAGAAAAATGAGTAAATCCGATTTAAGAAAACGAACGCATATAGCGGCCAGTACATTTACTAAGATGAATAATGATAAAATGGTTTCACTTGATGTGATAGCTCGTATTTGTTATGAACTTGGGTGTACTTTTGATGAAGTGGTTGAGTTGGAGTCAAGAAAAACAGATATATGATTTACTAAGATGACAGTTGGATAAATAGAAAATTTGGAGGAAGTACCATAATGGATAATAGAAGTATAAAGAAATTAGAGGCTGATTTATGGGAGTCGGCTGATTTACTCAGGGCAGGCTCAAAGTTGACTTCCAATCAGTACTGTATGCCTGTACTTGGACTTTTATTTCTGAGATACGCTTACAGCAGATTTAAGATGGTAGAGGAAGAAATATTAAAGGACAGACCAGTGAGAAATGGTCGTCAGATGCCGGTTGATGCAAAGGATTTTACGGCAAAGAGCGCACTGTATCTTCCAGAAATGGCTCAATACAATTGGCTGGTGAATCTGCCTGAGAATGTTGCTTCGCTTGGGCTTATAAATGTATCCGGTCAAACGATGGGAAGCCTTGGCGAAGTAGTGAATAATGCAATGGAACTTGTGGAGCAGCAGAGCGAACAGCTTACAGGCGTACTTCCTAAGAGCTATACAGATTTTTCTGATGATTTGCTTGCAGAACTTCTTAGGATTTTCAATAATAATGCCCTTGATGAAGTTGGGGGTGATGTTATCGGACGCATCTATGAGTATTTCCTGAATAAATTTGCTAAAAATATAGCTTCTGATGATGGTGTATTTTTTACTCCAAAATCATTAGTAAAAATGATTGTGAATATTTTAGAGCCGACAAGTGGCGTTCTTTTAGATCCTGCCTGTGGTTCGGGCGGCATGTTCGTACAAACGGGAGATTTTGTGAATGAGGCAGGATTACAGGCAAACAGCAGTATGACTTTTTATGGACAGGAGAAGGTAGAGTACAATGCGCAGCTTTGCCTTATGAATATGGCTGTACATGGATTGACAGGCGTGATCAGGTCTGGGGATGAAGCGAATAGCTTTTATCACGATGCACATAATCTGGAAGGATGCTGTAACTATGTTATGGCGAATCCGCCCTTCAATGTAGATAAAGTAAAAGCAGAGTCAGCCGCTAATGCGGGTAGACTTCCCTTTGGTGTGCCGAAAGAGAATAAGCACAAAGAGATCGGGAATGCAAATTATCTTTGGATCTCATATTTCTATGCGTACCTTAATGAGACAGGGAGAGCAGGATTTGTTATGGCTTCATCTGCTACAGATAGTCAAGGGAGTGATAAGGATATCAGAGAAAAGCTGGTGAAAACAGGTCATGTGGATGTTATTATCAGCGTAGGAAATAACTTCTTCTACACAAAGAGTTTGCCTTGCTCTCTTTGGTTTTTTGACAAAGGGAAAGTGGATGAAGTAAAGGACAAAGTTCTTTTCATAGATGCAAGAAATTATTATACAGTGGTAGACCGCACTCTGAATGAGTGGAGCGAATGGCAGCTTAAAAATATGAATGCCATAGTATGGCTATACAGAGGAGAAACGGAGAAATACAAGGTGTTACTTGAAGAATATAAGTCTGCTCTGAAAGAAATGATTGCTGAGGTGGGAGAAGATGTACTTAATGCCATTATGGATGATATATTCACAGATGGATTAGAAACTGCCAAGAAGCATTTGAAAACGCTTAGGGAGTACGCCAAGAAAGCTGTGGAGACGTGTGAAAAGAAAGAAAAAAAGCGTTTGCAAGCTGTATGGGATGAGAAGATTGCATCTGTAGAAGAAATTGTAGAAGTAGTAAAGGAAGCACATTGGCTCTATAGTAAGTTTGGAGAGGGCCAATATGATAATATCCTTGGACTTTGTAAGATTGCAGACATTGAAACAATTGAGGGGAAAGGCTGGTCGCTTACTCCGGGAGCCTATGTAGGGGTGGCACCTGCTGAGGATGACGGGGTGGATTTTGCGGAGAGAATGGCGGAGATACATAAAGAATTGTTAGCTTTGCAGGATGAAAGTAATGAATTGATGGGTATCATTTCACAGAATATGAAGGAGATGGGGTTGGTATGAAGTGGGAATATAAGTCATTAGATGAATTGGGTTCTGTTTCTCGTGGGCGTTCAAAGCATAGACCAAGAAATGATGCATCGTTATTTGGCGGGAAATATCCGTTCATACAAACCGCAGATGTAAAAGATGCAAATTTATATTTAACACAGTACTCAGAAACATATAATGACAAAGGCCTTGAACAGAGTAAGTTGTGGAAAGCCGGAACCTTATGTATTACGATTGCAGCAAATATTGCGGACACTTCCATATTAGGGATTGATGCGTGTTTTCCTGATAGTATAATGGGATTTGTTCCATTTGAAGATGTCTCAAATGTTAAATTTGTAAAATATGCTTTTGACATGTTGCAGCGTGATTGTAAGCAAATTTCGCAAGGAACAGCACAGGACAATTTGTCATGGGAAAAACTTTCTACAATAAAATTTCCGGCACCGGATATTAAAGTACAAAATAAAATTGTAGATTATTTGTCTGTGTATGATGATCTCATTGAAAATAACCAAAAACAAATTAGGCTTTTAGAAGAGGCAGCGCGGCGTCTTTATAAGGAATGGTTTGTAGATTTGAGATTCCCGGGGTATGTGGACTGTCAAATTGTTGATGGGGTACCTACGGGATGGAAGTATTTACCGTTTTCAGAAATATTTGATTATGTACGAGGAAAATCATATACGTCAAAGGATTTATCTGAAACTAATGAAGGTATTCTGATGGTTAATTTAAAAAATATAAGAGCTTTTGGAGGATATAATCGTAATGCCGAAAAGAGATTTCTTGGAAAATACAAGGTTGAACAGACCCTTTGTGGTGGAGATATAGTAATGGGTGTAACAGATATGACTCAGGAGAGACGTTTAGTTGGTTATGTCGCACTTATTCCTAATTCAAAAGAAGAAATGACTTTTTCAATGGATTTAATTAAGATTATTCCCAGACACATTTCAAAGAATTTCTTATATAGTGCATTTTCCTATGGTGGTTTTAGTAGAAAGATTTCACCATTAGCCAATGGAGTGAATGTCTTACATTTAAAACCAGAAACTATGATGAGATTAGAAATGCTTGTTCCGACACTGGAAATTGAAAAAAAATATTCTTCCATTTTTGAAGTATATCAAATGAAAATTGAAGTGTTACAGAAACAAATAGATGAAGCAAAACAGGCACGAGAGAAACTACTGCCAAAACTAATGCTTAAGGAGGTTGATATTTCATGACAGATTGGTTAATGGTTATTATTACAGCTATTTATGTAGTAGCAACAATTATAATTTGTTACTTTAATGGGAAATCAGCGAAAGCGGCAAAGATACAGACTGATGAAATGATAAGGCAATATAATTTGGCTAATAGACCAAAGGTAACAATTCATTTTGATATTATTAGATCGGGTTTATTGTGCTTTGTTGTTGAGAATGAAGGTACAAGTCCAGCCCACAATGTAAGTATAAGAATCAATCAAGATTTTATTAATGGAGTGGATGAGGAGATTGAAAGAAATCGTCTTGAAAAGTTGGCAAGTTCAGAGTTGTATTTAGCAAGCAAGCAGAAAATGTTTATTTGTTTGGGTGGACAACCCCTATTTACTGCGTTGGCTCAAAATAAAGCAGAAATAGATATTTCTTATGACGGATATGAAGAGCATACAAGTATTGATTTAAATCAATATGGCATGTTCCTTGTATATTC
This sequence comes from uncultured Lachnospiraceae bacterium, assembly GCA_947174185.1. GTDB lineage: Bacteria > Bacillota > Clostridia > Lachnospirales > Lachnospiraceae > NK4A136. The sequence continues at coordinate 4,223 of CAMWHY010000074.1, forward strand.
TTCACCTTTAGAAGATATTTCTCAACATATGAAGAAAATGAAGGAAAACGATGATAGATTTCAAAAAAACTTACTAAAACAAGTTGGCAAGCAATATCCGATTCAAAATATTATAGTTCATCCTGAGACAGTAGATGAAGCAAATAAATATAAGATTTATAAAACCATTTGTTGTGAAAAGAAAACTACGACAAATACTTTGGCGGAGGGCTTGGGATTAGAAAAGGATTATGTTTTGCAACTTCTTATAGAATTGGAGCGGGTGGACAGGCTCATTAGGCACTTAGATTTGGAAGATGATTATGATAGTGAGTGGTTTAGAACGTAGGTTTATAAAATTGGGGAAAGGTGATTCCTATGAGTTATGATTATTCAGAAAACATATTAGTCCAAGAAAGTGCAGGACACCTTCTTGAAGAAGAACTAGGTTGGAAAGTTGAGTTTGCCTATAATAAGGAGGTTCTTGGGGAGAACGGTTCTTTCGGAAGAAAATCCTATAAGGATATTCTTTTGGTATGCTATTTTAAAGAGGCTCTTAAGAACCTGAATCCGTGGATGACACCGGCACTTATAGAGGATGCATTAAAGACTTTTGAAAAGCATCTTTCCACTTCTTCCTTAATGCAGATTAATGAAGAAAAGTATTTTATGATCCGTGATGGCATACCAGTGACGGTAAAGAAACCAAACGGGCAGAGTGAAGAGAAAAAAGCTATGATTATAGATTTTGAACACCCTTTTGACGAGGAGAAAAATCATTTTCTGGCAATAAAAGAGTTGAAAATCCATGGTGACCTGTATCGCAGGCGCATGGATATCGTAGGATTTGTAAATGGCATTCCGCTTTTGTTCATAGAACTGAAAAAGAATACAGTGGATGTGCAGGATGCATACACCAATAATTATACAGACTATTTGGATACGATTCCTCATCTATTTTATTATAATGCTTTTTTGATGCTTTCCAATGGTACAGAGGCAAAGGTAGGTACACTTGGGAGTAAGTATGAGTTTTTCCACGACTGGAAGAGACTGAATGAGCAGGAAACAGGTAGTGTTGCATTGGAAACAATGCTTCGTGGTATTTGTAATAAAGCAAATTTTCTTGATTTATTAGAGAACTTTATTTTGTATGACCACTCTGATGGAACCACAGCCAAGATACTTGCAAGAAATCATCAGTATCTTGGGGTGAATGAAGCAGTAAAGGCTTATGAGGCGCGTAAACTTAACAATGGTAAGCTTGGTGTGTTTTGGCATACACAGGGTTCCGGAAAAAGCTATTCTATGGTATTTATGTCTCAAAAAATACGCAGAAAATTTGCAGGATCGCCTACGATTGTTGTACTTACCGACCGGGACGAACTGAATACACAGATTAGTGATACTTTTGAAAACTGTGGACTTCTGGGGAAAACAAAGGCTTCAGAGTTCATTGCTACAAGCGGTGTTGATCTGATAAATAAATTAAAGGGCAATCCAAGTTTTATATTTACCTTGATTCAAAAATTCAATAAGAAAGTGGAAACGCCAATTATCCCTGACCACGATATCATTATCATGTCGGATGAAGCGCATAGAAGTCATTATGGTGTATTTGCAGATAATATGGTGGGATTGCTTCCTACAGCGTCCAGAATCGGCTTTACAGGGACGCCGCTTTTATCAAATGATAATATTACAGAGCGTACTTTTGGTGGTTATATTTCTATTTATGATTTCAAGCGTGCGGTGGAGGATAAGGCGACTGTACCTCTTTACTATGAAAATAGAGGCGAGAAGATACTTGATATTCAAAACCCCGATATTACGGATAGAATTCTTGATGCCATCGAAGCGGCAGATTTTGATGCAGAGCAAACTGAGAAGTTAGAGCATGAGTTCAAAAAAGAAATACATATTTTGACAACAGAAACAAGGCTTTGTTCTATTGCTAAAGATTTTGTGGCACATTATTCTGACCTTTGGACAAGTGGAAAGGCAATGTTTGTCTGCCTCAATAAAGTTACCTGTGTTCGTATGTATAATTATGTGCAGGAGTATTGGCGGGAAGAAATCAAAGCATTAATGGCTGAGAGAAAAACTGCTTCACAGCAGGAAGTACAGGAACTTGACTGTAAGATAAAGTGGATGATGGATACGGAAATGGCGGTTGTGATTTCACAGGAACAGAATGAAATTCAGACATTTAAGAAATGGGATCTGGATATCAAGCCACATCGTGAGAAGATGGAAAAACGGGAATTGGATAAGGAATTCAAGGATAAGGAAAATCATTTAAGGATAGTCTTTGTCTGTGCTATGTGGCTTACTGGATTTGACGTAAAGTGTTTGTCATGCTTATATTTGGACAAGCCGTTAAAAGCGCATGCACTGATGCAGACTATCGCAAGGGCAAACCGTGTAGCAGAGGGTAAGAGTAATGGCCTTATTATAGATTATATTGGTATTGTAAAGGCACTTCGCAAGGCACTTGCTGATTATACAGCAAATGTAGGCGGCAGAAGTACAGATCCAACAGTTGATAAGGGCGAATTGATAGATCGGGTGTTGGAAGTTATGGCTGCTGCAAGTGAATTCTTGTTTAGCAAAGGTTTTATATTAAATGATCTTGTGTCGGCAAAAGACTTTTCTAAACTTGCATTGCTGCAGGAAGCGGCGAATGCTGTTTCTGATAGCAGAGAGAGTAAAAAACAATTTATAACTTATGGCAATGAGATTAACCGTATGATGAAATATCTGGACAGACATGATATTTCAGGGGAAGACAGACAAAAGAAAGATGCAATCATTGCCATATATGATGTTATGAAGAAAAAGAAGAAGCATGTGGATACCGTTGATTTAATGGCACAGATCAACGGTATTCTAGGCGAATATATTTTGATAGAACAAATGCCTGAAAACGGGAGCGTAGAGAAGCGTTTTGATATCAGCAAGATTGACTTTGATTTGCTTCGTAGAGAGTTTGCTAAGGTTAAAAAGAAAAATCTTATGTTCGCAGAGCTTGATGAGCTTATTCAAACGCGCATAGATAGCATGTTGAAAGCGAATCCTAAACGTGTGGATTATTACGAACGCTATCAGAAGATCATAGAAGAGTACAATCAGGAGCAGGACAGAGCTAATATTGAAAAGATATTTTTGGAACTTATAGATTTAGCGAATTCCATGACTCAGGAAGAACAGAGATATGTCCGTGAAGGCTTTACAAGTGATGAGGAATTGTCATTATACGATATGCTTTTTGATGAAAATCTCTCAAAGGAAGATATCAAAAAGATTAAAACAGTTGCAGTAGAGCTGCTTGATAAGATTAAGAGTAAGATATCAGAACTTGACCATTGGACGGATAAGCAGGAAACGAAAGCAGAGGTTGAAGTACTTATTAGGGATATATTATGGACGGAACTGCCGGAGTGTTATTCTAATGACGCAATCAATACATATAAACAGAAGATTTATGAGTATGTATATATACGGTATAAAGAAGTGGTTTAAAAGCAAGAATGGGAGAAACAAGTATAAGACAAAGATTGATAATCTTAGTTATATTTTGATGGTACTATACTTTAGTGAAAACTAAGAAAAACAATAAGATAAGGAGATGAGATACATTGAATATTACATTTTTTATTGGCAATGGATTTGATATTAATATTGGGTTAGCTACGCAGTATTCAGAATTTTATCCGTATTTTATTAATAAGGCTAGTGACAAAAATATGATAAAGTCTTGGCTGGACGGAAATGAAAAATTCTGGTCTGATTTGGAAGAAAAATTGGGACAGGAAATAAGCAAAATTCCTGACGGGCAACTAGAACAATTTTATGATGATAAATATGAATTGGATAGACTTTTAATTGAGTATCTGGAGGAACAGCAGGGGAAATATAGACTTGAAGAACCAGAAGTGATAAAAAAAGAATTTTCAAAAAGTATGTTGGGGTTCTTTAAGGAATTACCAGCGCAAGATATCGCATTTGTCAATAGAACGATAATGTATATTCGAACGAGGATTTTAAGTATTCGTTTATTACATTTAACTATACAAATGTTTTAGACAGAATAATAGGTTTATATGATGAAAAAACGGCCATAATAGCGAAGCACCAAGGACAAGAATGTACGAGAAGCAATAAAATAGGTCAAATAATACATATTCATGGTACGACAGATGAAGAAATGATTTTGGGTGTAAACGATGCAGAACAAATTGGAAATGATTTATTAAAAAAAGATGGAATTTTTTTGGATACATTTATTAAAAGGAGAATGAATAACAGCATAGGACAACGTAAGACGGAAAAAGCGGTTGAAATTATCAATAAAAGCCATATTATATGTGTGTTTGGTATGTCAATTGGAAATACAGATAAAATGTGGTGGGAAGCATTGGTTGAATGGTTAGTCTCGAATGAATATAATAAGTTGATTATTTTTTGGAAGGGTTTCGAAAATGCACTAGAGAAAAAATTGCCTTCAAAAACGATACGTTTAAATGATAGAATTATTTGATAAGGGTAGAGGAAAATATGATGAGTCCCGTTATGAGAAGATAAAAAATAGGATGATGATATCATATAATTCCAAAATATTTTCATTACCTAAAATAAAAGAGTAAGTATCAGTTAAAATATCGGAGTATATAAATGGTAAGGTGCGAGAAGTAAGTATATATAATAATTGAACAGATTCTGGATTCCCGTTTATATTGGCAGTATGGAAAAAAGGATGGATAAAATCGGAGCTGATGGAGGTATCATTTTAAGGGAGGATATATGAAAGAAAAACTATCAAAAGTACTTGTGGTTATACTTATAACAGAGTTAATGTTACTTCTTTACTTCGGAGTTTTTTGCTTGTTTAATAGCCTTGTTGCTTATAAAAACGCAAGCGGAAATGATTGGCTTAATTTTGCTGGTGGGATCATTGGTTCTTTGATTGCGGGAATGATTGCTGTAGTTACTTTCCTTTGTACAATAAAGAATAACGACAAAAACCAAAAAGAAGCCCATGAATTACAAACAAAATTAAATATTGAAAACAACCATCTTCAGACTTCTTTAAAGGTTGAAGATAACTTGAATAGAAAAATGGAAAAAGAACGTTTTGCGCTTGCAAATACATATAACCAACTGGAAAATTTTTTGTTTACCGTTGCAAATATGTTATATAAAAATGACGACTTTATAGAAATGAAAAATGATTTTATGCGACTTTATGGGGAATTCATTTCTTCTATAAATAATATTAAATTTAACTCAGAGATATTTGATGACAGAAGCAAATGCGAAAATTGCGAAATGTGTGATATAAAAATCTATGGGACTCTTGTAAAAGTTGCTATGGATATTCAGAAAGAAATATTGATTATAGATGTGGAGTGTCGGATTGCCTTAGACCATCTTGTCTCGGCCTTAAATATGGCAGCTCAAAATATACAGTTATTAGATGAAAAATCAAATTTGGAGAAAATCAATATAAATACTGAAAAACTGATAGAAATAAAAAAATCACAGATTATAAATCCTATAGGGGCTTTAACACTGCAAGAGCAAGCTTGCTACAATGAAATTCTATCGCTGTCAGAAAACATTAAACAACACAATCAGAGGATTTCAGAACTTTATGGTTTAATAGAAAACAATTTGAAATCAATAGGTGATGAGATCAATCTGGCAAAGAGTAAAGCAGATCAAATAGATAAAAGCCAAAAAATGCAACTGGACAATCTCATACGAAAATATTTTTCGGTTTATAAATTCTATATTAAAGAAGTGGTGTATGATGTTCAAATGAATGGAAAGAAAATAAATACAGTATGTGCAAAGCTTAATTTGGAAAAGAATCATCCGGCAAAATAACGTGCCGGATCGTTGTGGAAACTACCCGGTAATTAAAGATATGAATGTATATGTTGTAGCGATTGACACGAAAAAATTTGGAACGATGAACTCATGAATGTGGTATTATGATAGTGTACTCATGGTTGAGAGCTTACCTTTAGAATGCATCTAGAAGAGTAATAAAAGTATGAATAATATGCCCCTGGGGATATTTGTTGATAAAAAACTGATGTCTGTATATAATTAAATTAATTGTACATCTATGTAAATGGAAAGGAGGTCTTTGATATGCCGATAAATGAAATTGAAGAGTTGAAAAATCAATTTGTTAAGCAGTTATCGCCTATAAGGATATATTTGTTCGGTTCTTTTGCGGATGGAACAAATTCAGAGAATAGCGATTTTGATTTTTACATTGTAGTAGATGATAAGGTAACTGATTTGGTGGGAATGACTGCAAGTGCATATAAAGCGATTCGGACAACAAAACAAAGACCTGTAGATATTATTGTAGGAACTAGCAGTCGTTTCAATGAAAGAAAGAATATGATGTCTGTAGAAAATGAAGTGTTTGAAAAAGGAGTGCTATTATATGAATCAGGAAACGAAACAGTGGTTTGATATGGCTGATATGGACATGGGAGTTGCAAAACATTTGATGGAGAACTACTACCCGAAGCCTTTGGAGATTATTTGTTATCATTGTCAACAAGCTGCGGAAAAATCCATCAAGGCGTTAGTGGTATCTCTGGGAACACAGGGAGGATTGCCAAAGCTTCATGACTTATCATTTTTATTAAATCAAGTAAAAAATTTTGTGAAGATTGAAGAAAAGTATTATGACTACGCTGATACACTCACACCGTATGGTATTGCTGTCAGATATCCGAATGAACTGTTTTTGGAAGAGCGTCATGCAAAGGAAGCCATTCAGTATGCAGAGGAAATAATGCAATGGGTTTATGCATTGGTAGAGGATGAAGCAGCAGATAAGCAATAATGCTGGTATGATAGCTTCGCTCAAAAAAGTGAGCGAAGTTTTGAACGGAAAAATTGGAAAACTAAAACGATTATTCCATATCATGACCAAGATGTGACCAAGTTTTGAAGATGAAGTAAAACAACCTAAACCTTGCGTAATCTTGAGTAAATTTACGCAAGGTTTACCCAAGATTTATTCAAGAACTATTTGAGATGGATATTGCACATATGAGCGGACAATTAGATATTTTAAGCGAGTTATATTTTAGGTGAGCTTAAATAAATTATCAAAAGGCAGGACGTTTATTATGAAAAAACAGGTCTATAATCCATTTTTACCGGTTGATGTGTGTATACCGGACGGAGAGCCTCATGTGTTTGGGGAAAGGGTATATCTTTACGGTTCCCATGATCAGGAGGGCGGGGATACCTTCTGTATGCTGGATTATACCGTGTATTCTGCTCCGGTAGAAGATCTTAGCGACTGGCGGTGCGAAGGGGTGATCTACCGTGCAGAGCAGGACCCGGATTATTCAAACCGTCAATATATGTATGCGCCGGACGTGGTAAGAGGAAATGACGGGAAATATTATCTTTATTACTGCATGTCCGGCAGACGCGGCGAGGGCGGATATTTCGGACCCATCAGTGTTGCGGTCTGCGACTCTCCGGCAGGGCAGTATGAGTACCTTGGCTATGTCAGGAACAAAGATGGGAGTCCGATGTTAAAATATGTCTGCTTTGATCCCGGTGTGATCAATGATGATGGGGTGATCAGGATCTATTATGGTACGCAGTATGATTTTGAGGAGAGGATCTATTCGGAGCTGACAAATCCAGAAGATTTTCGAACAGCCTTTGAATCCCATGAAGACGTCATAAGGACGGAACAGGAGATGTTTCATAAAAGCCGTGAGGAAATTCTGGATACGCAGGACAGCGTTATGGGACCGGTACAGGCTGTATTGGAAGACGATATGCTTACGATCAAAGAGGAAGCACGCCATATCATTCCTTACCGGGTGAAGGGGACGGATTTTGAAGAACATCCCTTCTTTGAGGCAAGCTCGATCCGCAAGATCGGCGGTATCTATTATTTTATTTATTCTTCACAGCAGAATCATGAATTGTGCTATGCCACCAGCAAGTATCCAGACAGGGATTTTAAGTTTGGCGGTACGATCGTTTCCAATGGGGATGTGGGGCTGAACGGTCGAAAAGAAGCTGACAGGCTGAATATGACAGGGACGACCCATGGCAGTATTGAGAAGATCAATGGTCAGTGGTATGTATTTTATCACCGGCTTACACATAAATCTGATTACAGCAGACAGGCATGCGCTGAAAAGATTACGATTGAAGCGGACGGAAGCATTGCGCAGGTGGAGATTACTTCCTGCGGATTGAATGACGATGCATTGAAAGCAGAAGGTGTCTATCCTGCGGTCATTGCCTGCCATCTTACGAATGGACATATGCCCCATGGCTCTAATAAAATCTTTACGGACAGCTTCCCGAACTGCACCCATCAGGGAGAAGACCGCTTTATCGGGGAGATTGCAGATGGAACGTTGATCCGATATAAATATTTTAAATTTAGCAGCGGATCTCCGGTTGTGTTTGGGGTAACGTTTCGTTCCGAAGGCAGAGGCGTATTAGAGGTTTATATGGAAGGTGAGACGACGAAGACCGGTGAAACAGAGGATGAGCCATACGGGACCATAGAGATCGTCCCTGTGAAAGAATGGACAAAGCAGACTGTTGCGTTTGCCGTGAATGACGGCATATATTCCCTGACTTTAAAGTATAAGGGGAATGGACAGATGGAATTAAAAGAGATCAGCTGGCAGTAATAATACTGCGCCATATAAGATCCCCAGCATAATAAGGTTGGCAAAGGTGAAGAGGCCAAGATATTTACTTCTTTTGTCTGAATATTCTCTGGCGATCTGTTTATAGGAGATCAGGCTTGCCATGGAGGCGATCAGTGTGCCCAGTCCGCCTAAGTTGACGCCGATGATCAGATTGGCATATTGATCTGTAAAGCCGGAAAGCAGTAAGGCGGCGGGAACATTGCTGATGATCTGGCTGGAAAGGATCGCTACGGGGATCTCATGGGAGGCGATGACGCCCTGCAGGGCAGTCCGAAAGCTTTCAATCTGTGAAATATTGCCGATAAAGATGAAGAAACCGATAAAAGTAGCGAGCAGCGAATAATCGATTTTCGGAAATATGCCCCGGTCCCAGATCACCAGATAGAAACAGATAATGCCTGTCAGCCATAGCGGGGAAAAATACTTCAGTACACACAGGATGCAAAGGATCAGCAGGATAGTATAGGAAAGCAGGGAGAACCCTGTAATCTTTACTTTGTCAGAGGACGCCATATCGATTTCTACCGGCGTATTTTTGATGAAAAAAACGGCAAGGAACAAAATGACTGCCGCTAATAAAAACAGCGGAAGCATCAGTTTTATAAAATTAGCCAGAGTCAGTCCTGAGAGTGTGTAGAGATAGAGATTCTGCGGATTTCCCATCGGCATAAGCATACTGCCCAGATTGGCGGCGAGAGTTTGAAGAACCACGATTGGAAGAAGGATTGATTCTTTGTCGGCAAGCTTTAAAATAATCAAGGCAAATGGGACAAATGTGATCAGTGCAACGTCATTGGTGATCAACATGCTAAAGAAAAAAGGCAGGAACACAAGGATCAGTGTAAGCTGTCTTGAAGTATGGATCTTTTTCAGCAAGGCGCTGCCGATCAAGGAAAAGACGCCAAGCTTTTGGAATCCGGCTACCACCGCCATCAGGTCAAACAACAAAAGAATTGTATTCCAATCAATATAATCTGCATAGGCTGCACTTGGCGGGATGAAGAACATAGAAACCGCTGCAAGCAGAAGCGCAATGGTCAGAATCGTTTCTTTTTTGATAAAATCCAGTATACGGTTCCGTTTTTTGTTGTCTGAGGTCATTTTTGACTATTCCTTCCATGATAGAAATATGATTGTTTTGACAGGATAAAATTTTAACAGTATCCTAAATTTTTTGCAATACCATGCTGTAAATTCAAAACTTTATATCTACGCAGGGTAGAATCCGCATAAAATCACCATATTCTACGTCTCGTGGGTGTGAATATTAATTGGATTGATGGATAATTTTCTTAGAAAGGAGGATCATAAATGAACCTGTTATTAATTGGAAAGTTCATTGCAGAAGAAAGAAAACGAAAAGGATATACGCAAAGGCAGCTTTCCGAAAAATTAGGAATTAGTGATAAGACAATTTCAAAATGGGAATGTGGAAATGGTTTCCCGGAGATATCATTGCTTTTACCGTTATGTAATGAATTGGACATTTCAGTGAATGAACTATTATCCGGACAACGAGTTTCAGAGGAAGATTATCAAAAAAAGGCGGAGGAAAATATGGTGAATATGATAAGAGAAAAAGAAGAAAATAAGAAAAAGCTTGCGTTAACGATTACGACGGGCGTTATTTCTACAGTGACTTTTATTACATTAATATTGATTGTCTGTATGTATACAGATGTAATCGCACTTCCAGTAAAGATTGTTTTAATTTTGATTGCATGTGCCGTTTTTACAGTAGGGGTAGCAGTTGCCATGGAGGGTGATAGAAAGATTGGATTTTTCAAATGTGGAAAATGCCATGAATTATTTATTCCATCATTTGCAGCATATACATTTGGGATGCATATTGTTTCAACGAGATATTTAAAGTGCCCTCATTGCGGGGCTAGATCCTGGTGTAAGAAAGTGATGTCAAAAGAAGGTTAAATTTCACAAGACGAATAAATTCGTAAAATAATTTGAAACTTTATTTCC
>CAMWHY010000075.1 GCA_947174185.1 uncultured Lachnospiraceae bacterium
AAACGAAAAGGCCGTCGGTATCTTAAAAAAATACGACGTTGAATGTTACGGGACCTTTATCACCGGAATCGACTGGAAAAAAGAAGATTTTAAGGCATTGGAACGCTGGATCAAAAAACTGGGCATCGTATTTGTCAATTTACAGCCATTGACACCGCTTCGGGGAACAGAGCTTTATGAAAGATACAGAAAAGATTTTATCATTAGGGAAGACGAATATGAGAAATGGGATCTGGCGCATCTTGTCGTAAAGCCGACGTACCTATCGGTAAGAAAATACTATTTTTATACAATGATGCTGTATTATCAAATCATGGTCAATCCGAAAAGCGCTCTGTATATGATTAAAAAATATGGCATAAAAGATACTTTAAAATTAAGTTTTGGTGCATTTAAAGTGAATATACAATATCTGGAAAAACTGATTGGGAGATAAATAATGGAAGAGAAACTAAAAGTACTACTCATAAGACCCAAATATTCATCTCTTGTCGCGAATTTGGAGCCATTGGGGCTGGAGTATTTGGCCGGGCTGTGCAGAGATTTAAAAATAGAGTGTGAAATATTAGATGAATTTCAACACTCCTGGTTCTTTCGATATAACAGAATTGTTCGTAAAATAAAAAAGAATGGATATAATTTTATAGGTTTTAACGCAAACGCCAATACGGTCGATTACATAAAGGGAAGAGCCGGACAGCTAAAGAAAAAGTTCAAAGATATAACGATCATGGTTGGAGGACCGGAAGCCGAATTGAATTATAAAGACTTTTGTACTGACGATATCGATCTTGTCTATCATGATAATGGACTCCAGACATTAAAAAATATGTGGGAGAGCAATCTTAAGGAGGAGGTACTGGAGGAACAATCAGGAATATGCTATAAAAGGGAAAATGAATGGATCATAAAAGAGAAGGGAAAACCGGTAAATGGTTTTATCGTAAAGCCGGACAGGACTGAATTTTACAGAGGATTGAAAAAGAACTATATTTTTTTGAAAGGGAAATATGCTATCAGTAAGGCATCCTTTTCCTGTCCGTTTCATTGCAGTTTTTGTTATTGTACCAAAATGAACAGCGGAATATATACCGAAAGAGATATCGATGAGGTTATCGAAGAAGTTGAGTCAATTGATCATGACAAAATATGGTTTGTAGATGATACCTTTTTCTTTCATAAAGAGAGAGTAAAATTATTTTGTGAAAAAATAATTGAAAAGGGGATAAAGAAGCAGTTCATGGCATATGCCAGAGCAGATTTTATTGCAAAAAATCCGGATATTCTGCCTCTGGCATACCGTGCCGGATTCAGAGATCTGCTCATAGGACTTGAAGCTGTAAATGATGAGCAGTTAAAGGAATATAATAAGCAGACTTCTAAAAATGACAATATTTTAGCCATAAAACACTGCCATGAAAATAATATTGTCTGCAATGGCCTGTTTGTGATCAGCCATAAATCAACGAAACAGGACTTCAGAAAACTTTTTGATTTTATAAAAGAAAACAATCTGCTTTGGCCGTTATTTGGCATATTTACTCCATACAAAGGTACAGATGCTTATGAGCAATACAAAGATCAACTGATCAACTTTAAGGCCAAAAACAGAGACGGGCTGCATGTAACCATCCCCCCTGAACATATGAGTGCGTTTATGTTTCAGATGAGATTTTATTGGCTTCATGTTCTGACCTATCCCAAAGTAATGGTAAGGACATTATTCCACTCTGCGTATGATACTAAGAAAAAGGGATGGTTTTGATTCATCTTAAGGGGGTAACAAATGAAGAGTACACATAAAATTTTATTGATTCAACCTACGCCATATGACCAATACGGTAATCTGGTCAAAAAGAACCGGTTATATTTTGTGGGGCTGGCATTGCCGCTGCTGGCGGCGCTTACCCCTGATGACGTTGATGTGGAACTTTGCTATGAAACGATAGAAGATGTTCCCTTTGATACGGACGCCGATCTGATCGGTATCAGCAGCATGGGACATGCTGTTATGAGGACGATCGACATCGCCAAAAAGTTCCGGGAATTGGGAAAAACAGTGGTTTTAGGCGGATATATGGTAAGTCTTATGCCTGAAGAAGCATTAAAATACGGTGACTCCGTTATGATCGGCGACTCTGAGGAAACCTGGGGCGAAATGATAGAAGATTTTAAAAACGGGAATCTCAAAAAAATATATAGGAAAAAACTGACCGAACTGAAAACTCCGCTGCCCCGCTATGAAATGTTATTAGATAAAAAAATAGGAAATTTCCTGCCGGTCCAGGCAGGCAGAGGCTGTCCAAAGACCTGCAGCTTCTGTTCTATTTATTGTCTGTATCATGGACAATATTTACAAAGAGAGATTTCTGATGTTATCAGGGATATCAAAAAAATAAAAGAATTGGGTTTTCAGCAGTTTTTATTATTGGATGACAATATTTTCTCCGACAGGGATTATGCCATCAGATTATGCGCTGAGATCAAAAAGTTAAAAATGAAATGGATGACGCAGTGTTCCATCGATATTGCAGGGGATGAAGAATTGTTAGATATCATAGCCTCCAGCGGCTGTTATGTCTTAAGCTTCGGTCTGGAAAGCATCAGCAAGGAAAGCCTGCTGGGAATGAGCAAGGCATGGGCTGATCCTGCAAAATACCCGGAGCAGATCAAGATCATCCGAAAACATGGAATCGACATTTCCACGGAAATGGTCATCGGCGCGGAGGGCGACACCTTGGAATCCATCCGGGAGACAGCGCGGTTTATTGAAGAAAACCATATTGCCGTCCCAAGATTTTATATTTTGACGCCGATCCCGGGAACAAAATATTGGGATGAAATGAAACAGCAAAACAGGATCTATAATACGGATATGTATTCCTATAATTCCTGCGAAGCCGTACATATCCCTAAGAATATGACGCCGGAAGAACTGACAAAAGCGTACTGGGATCTTTACAATGATGTTTATTCCATTCAATGCATCCTGAAACGGACGCTCTTTACAAGATCCTTCTTACGGAGACCTTTTCTGACATTTTTTTACTTTTTCGTAAATCTGTATTACAGGAAGCAGATAAAACATGGGATTGTGCCAAATATCGTATGATATTCATATTTTGATATTTGTTATTTTGGATACATTGTGCTACACTTAATATCGTTAATGGAATTTTGTAGGAAAGGAAGATATAACATTGAGTAAATTTATTTTAAGCTGTTGTTCTACCGCAGATTTATCCAAAGAACATTTTGAAGCGCGTGATATCTCTTATATCTGTTTCCACTATGAATTAGACGGGGTACAATATCCTGACGATCTCGGACAATCTATGCCCTTTGATAAATTCTATCAGGCTATGGTGGATGGCTCCGATACCAAGACTTCACAGGTCAATGCCGATGAATACGAAACATACTTTAGAAAATTTCTGGAGGAAGGTTATGATATCCTGCATCTGACTCTCTCCTCTGGGATCTCCAGCACCCTCAACTCTGCTATGATTGCTAAAAATACACTACAGGAAGAATATCCCGACCGAAAGATTTATGTTGTAGATTCCCTAGGAGCATCCTCCGGCTACGGACTTCTGATGGATCAGCTTGCAGATCTTCGTGACAGCGGAAAATCCATTGATCAGGTCTTTCAGTATGCGGAAGAAAATAAATTAAAGTTAAACCACTGGTTTTTCTCCACCGACCTGACTTTCTATATCAAAGGCGGACGTGTCTCGAAAACTGCAGGCGCAGTAGGAACCCTTTTAAATATCTGTCCCTTATTGAATATGGATAACCTTGGCCGTCTGATTCCACGATTTAAGATTCGCACCAAGAAAAAGGTTATCGCAGCTATCGTAGAAAAAATGAAAGAATATGCCGATCAAGGCGTCAATTACCCCGGCAAATGCTATATCTCTCAGTCTGCCTGCTATGAAGATGCCCGCGCAGTTGCCGATCTGGTAGAAAAAACATTTCCCCATCTGAACGGCCGGGTGGAAATTAATTCCATCGGTACGGTCATTGGCAGCCATACCGGTCCCGGCACAGTGGCATTGTTCTTCTGGGGAAAAGAGAGGGTTGATTAATCCCGGTCTTTATTGTGGATCATAACGCTTAGAGACCGCCTTCAGGTGTTCTATGATCGGCAGGTGCTGGGGACATACTCCTTCGCACTGACCGCATTCAACACAGCTTGATGCCCTTCCAAACTCCCGTGTCAAAAGATCATAATTGCCCAGATTGACCGTCCATCCTTTTTCCGCAGATTCTCTCATGTCTTCATTATAAAGCGAGAAATACTGCGGAATTGCTATCTTCTGCGGGCATCCTTCCGTACAATAAGAGCAACCGGTACATGGAACCGTTATCTGTCCATTGATAATGTCCGCTACCCTGAATACAAGTTTCTTTTCTTCTTCACTCAAAGGCTGAAAATCTTCCATCGTTGCAAGATTATCTTCCATCTGCTCCATATTGCTCATCCCGGAAAGAACCATCATAACATTGTCAAGGGATGCCGCATACCTGATCGCCCAGGAAGATATAGACCGCTCCGGCGCGTAGTCCTTTAGAAGTTTTTCCGCTTCCTCCGGCAGCTTTGCCAAAGTTCCGCCCTTCACCGGCTCCATAACGATGATTGGAATATTATGTTTTACCGCTACTTCATGACATGCACGGGCATGCACCCACGGGCTTTCCCAATCCAGATAATTCAACTGTAGCTGTACAAATTCCATATCAGGATGCTTCGTCAGGATTTCATCAAGAAGCTCTGGCGTATCATGATAAGAAAATCCCATATGCTTTACCAGCCCCTGTTTTTTCTTTTCCCGAAGCCAGTTGAAGCAGTCATATTCTTCATATTTATGGATGCTTCCTGATTCGATGCCATGCAAAAGATAATAGTCAAAAAATCCTGCGCCCGTATTTTCCAGCTGTGCATTAAATATCTTATCCCGGTCCTCAAATGCATCAAAAAATCCGCTATGTAGTTTAGAAGCAATGGTAAAACTTTCTCTGGGGTAACGGTCCACCAAAGCGACCTTTGCTGTCTTCTCACTCTGAAAACCACAGTACATCCATGCCGTATCAAAATAAGTAAATCCTTTGGCAATAAATGCATCCACCATCTTTTTCACTTGTTCTACATCAATGCTGCCCGCATCGCTTTTGTCAATCAGCGGCAGACGCATTAATCCGAATCCCAGTTTCTTTGCATGATCCATAGCCAATCCTCCATTTTTATATACTTTTCATGATATCATGAATTCTTTCGTTATTATAAACTATTTTGGTTGGCTTGAACAGTATGTTATATCTGCTCTATTTTTTCAGCAAGTTTCTTTCTCTGACGTCTTTCATGTGCAAGATTTTCCTGAATTTCATCCATTCTCTTGAATATATCTGCAATGGCTTCCTGCTCGTTTTGAGGACGTTCGGGTACCTCTTGGGAATTTCGCGCCGCTATGTCTCTTGCAAACAATATACCAAATATCCATCTCACAATAGGTTGGATAATGAAAATCTGCGAAAAGAACGCAAACGGGAAATTGAAGCACACAAGCTTCAGCCAATTAGCTAATAACGTTAAAATATGAAAACCTGAATAATATGGATAATACATCCCTGCTGCTAAAAGGCTCATCAGCGGACACATAATTAAAACAGTACAACTAATAATAACGGTTTCAAAAATCATGGGATGATTTCTTCTTGGATCGAACATCCTGCACGCCATCTTGAAGGACAACGGACTTCCTAATAAACACTCCAGCAAATATGCAAGGCAAAACTCGACAACGATGACCGCCCATATAGGAAACATGCCCCCAAACATATAAACTCCTCCCTGCGCATTAATGGCATGAATAACGCTATCTGCCCCTGTTACCTGCATCAGAACGTTTCCATTAACAACATACAGACTATAAAATACATATCCATGTACGGTAATTAAAACTGTGAGGAATGCAAATACCATCCTCTGAAATTGATTTCTTGGCATAACTTTTTCTCCTTTTCTGACATAAAAAAACACATGCCACCCCGCTTGCTCACTGATCTGGCGAACTCTTATCTTACGAGATTACATACGTACCGTGATCAGATTTACGTGCGGAGCACTACATGTGTCGTTTATGTTTTTATTTAATTCTAAAATAGAATAACAGATTTTTTTTAGCCGCGCAAGCGTTTTTTCTTCTTTAAGATCAATGCAGTGGCAGCTAAAACAAGTAATAATTCAGCAAAAACAATAATTGTTCTGAAAAAAATCATTTGATAAATTCCTTCCACTGTAGATAGCCGATGTAGTGCATCTGAATATAAAACTGCTAGATAAAGCACCGATATGGAAACAAAAATCCCCCGATAAGTATCCTCTATCCTTTTGTCCATTCTATAGAACTCTGTAACCATGATCGCCATATTGAAAAGGAATACCGCAATTAGTTGAACATTCAGAAATGGTCCCACAGAAGATGCGTCCATATGAAACGGCATGACCCCATTTCCAACCATTATGGCAGTAGTACAAGTGACCAGAATGATCCAAATACCTGAAATAACCGATGCAATCAACAGAGTTCGATTCACTTTGCTATCTTTTTTTTCAATATTATCTTTTTCGGCAAAATTACTTTTTTCACTAAAGTCACTTTTTTTAGTCCCATATAGAAGAATCATTAATATGACTGCCAATGAAACCAGATAGATCATCCCTGAATGATTGCCAAGCATACTGCTGCCTCTTAATCCGGCACACCCTATTAAACAACTATAAATAATAATCACAATTCCAATGGCAAAATGCGCGATCTTCTTCTGTTTTGCCTTCTCCTGCAATCTGGACAATCTCACTATTTCAGTAAATGCGGTCTCATCATCTGCCTGTATTTCTCCCACAACGATATCCTGTATCTTAAGGTCAAGAACATTGGATAAACTCTCCAATAATCCGATATCCGGAAAACTCTCTCCCGTCTCCCAGCGTGACACTGCCTTATTGGTAACCCCAAGCAGCTCACCTAATTCGCTTTGGGTATAATTCTTTTTTGTTCTGGCATCTTTAATGAGTTCACCCGTTTTCTTTTTATCCATAGACATCGCCCCCTATCCTTTGATAATTTTATCCTATCAAGGATCTTCCTAAACGGCAATCCATTGTAACGAGAACCCCCTGTTTAAAAGGATTATTTTACTTTCTTTTCGGAATTGTGTACCCGTAAAAAACAGGTTATAATAGCATTAACAAAATCGGAGCCTATCGAGCCGAGTAAGCTACATAAAATTTGAATTTATTGGGATGAGCCAGTAGAACGGATGCCCATCTGCCATTGACGGAAAGGATTAAGATTATGATTACGGATTCATTTGACAACAAAACTGAGCCTATATTTACACTGAAAGATTTTTATGGAGAGAGAAAAATGATGCTCAATACCTGCATCATCCTTTTTTCCAAAGAAATCTACGAGACAGTTTTGACCACCTATTCTTGCATGAAAATCACTGAAATCAATGCGCCGAATGGGGCGGTTCCAATTTATAAATTCAGTCATGAAGGAAAAGAAATTGCCTTTTATTTGTCTGCAATCGGTGCTACAGGGACATCTGAGTATTGTATAGAGGCAAATTGGCTGACTGGTGCTGAGAAGTTTATCATGTTTGGATCGGCAGGAAGTCTCAATAAAGAAAAAACTCAAGGAAGATTTGTCATTCCGACTGAAGCCTATAGAGACGAAGGAATTTCCTATCATTATGCGCCACCCAGTGACTACATCGAGATTAAAAATCACGAAAAGTTAGCTTCCATTTTTGATGAACTACATCTTCCCTATGTCAAAGGAAGGGTATGGTCTACAGATGCATTTTTACGTGAAACAGCAGGTCAGGTTGCTAAGCGACAGGAAGAAGGTTGTATCGCGGTGGAAATGGAATTGGCAGGTGTACAGTCCATTTGTAATTTCTACGGCTTTGATTTATATGATTTTCTTGTAACTGGGGATGTTTTATCGGAAGATAAGTATGAGATGGAGAAATTAAACGATGCCAATCATAATTTGAATAAATTCTATATTGCTTTAGAAATTGCGAAACGAATTTAATTTATTAGACCATGTAAAAGCTATTGAGTAGGAAGGTTCAAAAAGATTTGGGCAGCTTGGAGAGCCTGTTCAGACAGTGAGGCGGTATGATGATAGATATCAGAAATATACACAGACTGAAATCCATAAGTATGGATGATGAGTATCTGTTTCCAACCATTGCTGATGTTATGAATTCCTGTTTTGGTAAGACATGGGACGGATACCGGAATCCCTTCATTCCGTTGAATGATGGCAGTGGTTATGTTGTTTGGTTTCCGGCAATGGCAAAAAAGCGTGGTGATGAGTTTATACCATTCAATAAAAAACAGGGGTGGTTGAATCGTTTAAGCGATGATGGAACTTTTTTAATAGAGGAACACGCCAATGATCCACGCTCATCCATTTTAGAAATTGAAAAATTGCCGAGATATGTGTTCGGTCATTACGAGGATGCGGCGTATAGAATCGGAAAGGTTCAAATAGATAAAAAGGATGGATATCTCTTTCTTGGCATTTTTCAGATAGATTTGGAGAATTCCAATTTCCAACAAGGGCATCGGATATACCGAAAAATTAACGACAAGGTTGATCTTCGGCGCTACGCAGGTGTGGGAAATTTTGCATATCCAGATCTGACCACTTTAAATACCAATGAGACTGCTGATGATAAGTTGGTTGATAGCTTGAGACATAGTAGTCTTCTGGAGCAGAACGATGGATTTCAATATAAAGAAAAACCACAGAAGATAAGAAAGCCAATTATCAAGGATGGTGTGTCTTTATATCTGAGAAATAAGCAGACAGCTATGAATGCACTTGCACACGCTCATTTTGTCTGTGAGATTGACAATGAACATCCAACTTTCATTCGGAAAAATTCTGATAAAACATACACAGAGCCTCATCATTTGATACCAATGGCCTTTCAGGAACAGTTTGATGTTTCTCTTGATGTTGAGGAGAATATAGTCTCGCTTTGTAGCAATTGCCATAATGAGATACATTATGGACGTGATGCGGACTCCCTAATAAAGTTTCTGTACTCTGAAAGGAAGGCAGTTCTTGAAAAAGCAGGAATTGTGATAAGTATGAGTGATATGCTGACAATGTATGGTTATTAAAAATGATTAGATGGTAAAAGATAATATAATAAATACCACGGTTAATTTAGGAATGCAAATAACAGATTATTTGTATTTACGCAAAAATGATTGACTATTTTCATGAAAATGGTATTATACTATTAGTGGTGAGTCCTACCGCAAAGTGGACTGCTAAAAGCGTTAGCAACTCTAATGGAGTTACTACACAAATGGCTATGTGGAAACGCATAGCCATTTTTATCTAGGAGATATATGCAGACGGATTTTAAATTATACAAGGTGGATATGAAATATATCCGTAATCTACATAATATAGATGATAAAGTGCTTTCTGTTTCACCACAAGTGAAAAAAGATAACAGGGTTTTCGTTGGAATTGTTATTGTTTGTGGTGTTCATAAATATTGCATACCACTTTCATCGCCAAAAGAAAAGCACAAAAAAATGAAGAACTCTATGGATTTTTCAAAGATTGAAATAAATGGAAAGCTTTTAGGCGTCCTGAATTTCAATTTGATGATACCTATTGAAGAAGAGCAATTACAGCTTGTTGAAACAACCATTTTTAAGAGAGATCGGGAAAACATCAAATATTACAAGCGATTGTGTGTTCAGGAATTAGAATGGTGTCGAAACAATAGTGAAATAATCTGTAATAAAGCAAATGTCTTATATAAGAAATACATCTCCAATGAGCCATTTTCAGGCAGAAACCGCTGTCTAAATTTTCCTAAATTAGAATCAGAATGTAAAAAATATAATTCTCGAAAATGAGAACATGATCATAAGCAGCATTGCTATTACACTTAATTTACTTTGGTTCATTTTAATTCTCCATGTCAAAGCTGTCGGGATGCCAGCATTCCAAAAAATACATTACTTAGCATCTTTTTACTTTGTTCCCCATCATACTTCATGGCGTTATTTGCCAGCAGACTGGCAAGACCATGGGCTATTGTAAAGAATGTAAGGAACATTTCTCCGGCTTCCGTTGCGTCACAATCAAGACCTTTTGATATCACAAGAATGATATCTGAAAGATCCGGATTTTCCATAAGTGTCGCTATATCCATGCCACCAAACTGATTTGTCTGAAACAGAAAACGAAAAAGATTCTTCTCTTCCTGCCCGAAGCGCACATAATTCAGACCCAGGGAAAGCATTGGATTTTCATCGCCATCCTCCGGCATAATGTATGCCGTATGATATTCGTCCGCTTTTCTGTATACAGCTTCGCGGATCTCATCTACCGTTTTAAAATTATATAAAACCGGCTGCGTTGAACATTTTAAGTATTCAGCAATGTTTCTGACATTTAGATGCTCATGTCCTTTGCTTCGTATAATTTCAAAGGAAGCGTCAAGGATCATCTCCTTCGTAATCTTTATTTTAGGCGGCATATTAATTTCTCCATAATATAATAAGTGTTATATAACATCTAATATATATAATTCATCTCCCTTAGTCAATACAAATAAGCCGCAAGACTTTTAACGCATTTAAACTTTCCTACTTACCTGCAATATTTATCCTTTATTATTTAAACATTCTAAAATTGGAGCAATGTATTTTTTATCAGAAATATCGTAGGAAGAAGAAATCATTTTTATCATAGCTTCATCCTCCTTCGTCTTATCTTTTTTTGCTTTTAAAACTTTTAAAAGCATCTTCATCATTAGCTTTGATGGAATTGACATTTTCTCATAATTTAATCCTCCCGGACAATAAAATACATGTACCTTTTCCCATTCTTCCTCATTAAAATTCCGTCTAAGAGTCGTCTCTAAATCAGGATTTTCAAGCGGGCTTGCTCCGACACAATACACAATTAATTTCTTATCATTCCATTTATGCATCTGTCTTTTAAACCAGCTAAGCATCTTGATGTTTCCTGCACATGCCCAGCCTCCGAAAATGACAGCATCATAATCATTCATATTTTTCTTTTTAGCCTCACCCAATTCAAAACAATCCGCGCCGCTTTCTTCTGCTATCCACTCTGCATAACGTTTTGTAAATCCTGTCTGAGAATTGTAAATTACAATTGTTTTCATTCCTTTAATTTCCTCCCATTCCTTTTCAATTATCTTCTATAGGATCACCAAACGATTCGGTTCCACATGGCAAGTCAGAAATATTACTTCCACTCCTGCCGCTTGTGCCTCTTTCCATGCCTCCCCAAACTCCGGGTGCGTTTTGATATTCGGTCGCACCTCTGTCACCCCGTCCATCTGTATAACAAAAGCGAGAGACGCCTTGTAGCCATCCCTCACTGCTTTCGTAAGTTCCCGAAGATGCTTGATACCACGATCTGTCGGCGCATCCGGAAAATATCCGATGCCGTCTATCTCCAGTGTACAACCCTTGACTTCCATCAGGTGGCGCTCCGGTTCTCCCTCTTCTTCACACCGTTCCATATAAAAATCAATTCTGGAATCTCCGTAAGTATATTCCGGTATTACCTTATCAAAATCCTGTCCTTCCAGCCATTCTCTGACCACCTGATTTGGTGCCTGACTATCAATATTAAAAAGTATGCCGTTCGCTTTCCTTACCGCCACAAGATCATACCTGGTCTTCCTTTCCGGCTTTCCCTGCTCCGTCAGATATACCTCACAGCCCGGAATTAATAATTCTCTGCATCGACCGGTATTCTTTACATGAACCGTTTCTTTATGCCCGTTGATCTCCACCTCGGCAATAAAACGATTGGGACGGCGCAGAAAGGTGGCACGGGTAATATTGTCGTATTCCATAGTAAAGTACTTATTCCTCCGCACTTACATAGCTTGTAGAACCCATAACTATAATTTAAAATATTCAATGCTTTTTACCAGTTCATCGGCTATTTCACGCAGTCTTCCCGCGCTGGTGGAAACCTTCTCAAAGGCGCCTACCGCTTCCTGGGTTGCGTCATAGGTTCTCTGGGTTCCGGAAGCGTTATCCTGTGCAATTACCGACAGATCTTCCACCGCCCGCACCACTTCATTACGAGACTGTTCCAAACGCTGAGCACTGCCCTTAATCATTTCAATGCCGTGCATGGAATTGTTGATTTCACCCAAAACTTCCTTGACAATACTCTGGGTATCCTGCATACTCTCGCTTTGACTTGTTATGATTCCCTGCATTTGCTGCATGATTTCCACAGCTTTCGCAGAATCTTCCATCAGCTTCCGGCTTGTCTCCTCAATCTCAAGACTGGACTGGCTGGACTGGTCTGCCAGTTTCTGAATCTGGTCTGCTACAACGGCAAATCCTCTACCGCTTTCGCCCGCCCTTGCTGCTTCAATTGTCGCATTTAAACTTAGCAAATTAGTTTCTTCTGCTATGGAAGTAATAAAGGCTGTTGCCTGATAAATCTGCTGTACCGAATCGTTCGTACGATTCGTCTGCATCCTGATTTCTTCAATAAAACGCTCCACTTCATCATTGATCCGGCACAGTTTCGCAAGTGTATCCATAGCCTTTTCACTGGACCTCTGCATTGCAGCAGCGTTGGTATCCAGCATACCGACTTCAGAAGCTGTCTCGGTAATGTCAGAGCCCATGATCCGCATATGTTCCGAAGTATTTCTTGAATTTTCCGCCTGCTCCGCAGAGCTTTCCGAAATACGGTTGACTGCCTGGGTCACTTCCTGCATGGCCCCGCCTGTGTGCTCAGCCACGTCTCCCAAAGTCTCCGATGCTTCCAACAAATGATTGGCATTTCCGGCTATTTCCTGAATAGTGGATTTTAACGCATCACGCAATGTAAGCATTGCTCTTGATAACTCTCCTGTTTCGTCTTTATAGGAAAGCATCTTCTCCCCTATCTCCACATCCAGCTTTCCTTCCGCAACCGTCTTTACAATACCGATACTGGATTGTATATTTCTGCTGATAGACGCTGCAATTCTGTACGCGACAGCAATACAGAGTACCATGACAACCAAAACAGCTATCCCCACCAGTCTTAACAACCGATTGATTGCTGCATCCTGGACTGCCTTATTGCTGCCGACGAAAATCATACCAATTGGATTTGTCGTTGTGCCATTTTGATAAACCGGCATATAATAGCCATATGTAAGCACACCGTCAAGAGAAACTGCTTTACTGAAATACTCTTCCTCACCACGCAGCACTTTTTCAACAATCATTTCTCCCGCAGGGGAACCTAAAATCCGATCGCCATTCCTATCAAGCGCGGAAGTCATAATTCTTTTATCCCCGTAAAAAAATGTAACATCCATTCCCGAATTATCCTTTATCATGTCCACAAGGCTATCGGAATGTGAAACATTATAACCGCCTTTCCAGATATCCCCATTAGTACTTTCTATGTAATCCCCCGTATTTTGATCATAGGCTGCCAGCGTTGCCGCCGCTGTTCCCTTAAGTGCGTCCCGGATTTCATTCACCATGGCATTCTTAATGACCGTCAATGTCAGAATCATGGATAAAAACCCCAAGATTAATATGGGAAAAATTGCCGTTGCCAGGATTTTCTTTTTCAAACTCATAGCCATTCCTCCTATTCTACTACCGTCACCGTCTTGAAATACCAATTAATACCACCTGTTATCGTCGCATCATCCAGGGTTTTTCCTTCCTCGCCCACCGTATCTCCTGTATTTGTCTCAATCACACCGTCAAACACGTTAAACTCGCCCGACAGAATCATCGCTTTTGCCTCGTCAACCTTTTCCTGCGTTCCTTCCGCGCAAAAATCGGAAAGCTCTGTAATACCTACCAGATTTTCCGTCATACCGCCAAAATAATTACTGCCATCCCAACTGCCATCAATGATACTCTGCACCGAAGAAGTATAATAAGCACTCCAGTTCCAGATCACACTGCACAGACATGCATTTGGCGCTTCTTTACTCATAT
>CAMWHY010000076.1 GCA_947174185.1 uncultured Lachnospiraceae bacterium
GTATAATGTCGTCTCCTTTCCCGAAGCAGACAAATGGGTAGCCGTTGTATCATCATCCCATCGGCTTGCCTCAAAATCATTTATCACACCAAAAGATTTGATTGGCATACCCCTGTTTTGTTCTGCCCAATCATGGGAAAAGGATATCCCTGATTGGGCTGGCAAGGTGTTTTCGGAATTAAAATTAGAAGGCAGTTTTCGTCTTTCCTATAATGGATCACTTTTTGCCAAAAAAGGACTTGGATGCCTCTTAACCTTTGATAAGCTTATAGATACAAGTGAGGGAAGCGGGCTGAAAGCAATCCCCCTTTCTCCGGCTTTGTTGACACCCATGTATTTGATATGGAAAAAACAACAGGTATTTTCACCTATTGCCGAACGGTTTATATATGAATTTCAAAATGTTCTTGAATCAGAGTGATCGTTTTACCTCTCCGACACCTCAATCAGATGTCCATCAGGATCCTTTAGTATGACCGCTCTCTTGCCCCAGGAATTCTCACGAACCTTCACTGCCTGGTCTCTTTCAGCCATATAGTTTTCTATTTTCAGCAAAAATCCATCCAAGTCATCCTCGACAAAAAATAACTCAGATGCATTTCCGGTAACCGCATTTGTTTCCATCAACTGTTCCCAGCTTTTTTGCTCCTGTAATACCAATCCTTCTGTCAAAATAACATTCTCTCCAAAATCTTTTAAAACCTGTAAACTGAAGTATTTCTGATAGAATGCTTTTGACCGCTCAATGTCGCTCACTACAAGCAATATATTTTTTAACATGACAAATCCTCTTTTAAAACTCCTATAATTTTCCTTTAATCTTCTTTAAGCTTCCACTTTCCCACCGGGAAATTCCTACCAGCCTTCATCCTTAACGCAAGCGATTACCCGCTTGTTTTATATATCTATAAAAGTAAATATGCAACTGCCTCATTTCATCTGGCGCCTTCATTGAATGCTGGTACATAAACATATTTCCAAATTTGCTTTGAAATACAACTCCTAATCCCGTGCTTAATATAGAGATCGGAAGAAACCGAAAGACGTTCATTTTTGAGGGTGACAACGGAATTCCTAATTCGTGCAGCAAAGAAAAATTATGACGCAGCCTTTTTGCAGTGGAAATCATCACTTTTCTTTCCCGCCCTGCTTTTTCGGGTTCATCCGCTTTATAATACGCATCTGCAATCGGTACTACCATTGCCAAGTGACATAACTGCCAAGCGTGCATATCTCTCACGATTTGATAAGGAATCTTAGCGTGTTTAAAAAGACCCGCTAAAACCGATATTCTTTCTGTCATTTCTCCATCTATTTCAGAAAAAACTGTTGGCTGAATCATTCTGGGCGTAAGAGCCGCACACAATACATTTCCGTCAAAACTACCGCCAGCCCCCGGAAAAGCAGGTATGATCCTTCCTTTTCCGCAGATATTTTCCCAGCCACAATACGGCTCAAGTGTATTGACCATTGTTACAATATTGGGGCTGCCATTATAGCTTAGCTCTTTCAATGCATCATGCACCTGATGTTCTCTTACCGGCAAGAATATAAAATCATAAATATCATTGGCCTCCACTTTATCAATGATTTTTACCGTCGCTTTCCTTATTTTCTTATCTTTTCTATACAGCAAACCATTTTTCGTAAGGCTTTCCAATCTTTTTCCGCGTGCATAAACGTAAGTATCATATCCGGCTTCACTAAATAGTGCTGCATATAAACAACCGATAACTCCCGCCCCATAGATCAGCAGTCTCATTATTTACACCCCATCAAACTCTGATTTACTGATTTCAGTGTAGCATATTGATTTTGGCTTGACAATATTGGCTACCTATGTTAGTGTATAAATACTCTTTGCACTGCATATAAATCTACAGTACAAACTGAACAGACCGTGACCATGTGTCATGGAGTCGGGTCACATAAGTGACAGTGGAATCTTTTATCCACGGGACAGTAGCTGCTAATGCTGGTCGTGGGTATTTTTTTGCACTTTTTTTAAAGGCATATTCCAGAGAGACGCTGATGATAGCGTTTCCCTGTATTCCCACATATATTGGTGTCATAGGGCTATCTGACATTTGGGAGGTAACTTTAGATTAAAAAATAAGATTGATATCTTATTTTTCAATCGGCAATTTGAGTCAGAGCCTCAAATTGCTTTGATCGCAGATGAGAAACCGCCTGCGCGGATTTCTCATCGCGTGTCATCGCAGCAAGCTGCTCTGACATGGAGGATTAGTATGAGGGGAAAACAAGTGACGAAAAAGGTGTGTACTGAGCCGGACAATCATTTCCAGAAAGTCGCAGACAGGGTGTCAGCCGTAAGCATTGCGGGCAATTTGATATTGTCTGTATTTAAGCTGATAGCGGGTGTTGTGGCTCATTCCCATGCGATGATCAGCGATGCCGTTCATTCCGCATCGGACGTGTTTAGTACGATCGTGGTGATTATCGGGGTCAGACTTGCTTCCAAGGGAGCGGATAAAGAACATCCCTATGGGCATGAGCGTATGGAATGCGTGGCAGCCATTATCCTGGCAATGATTTTGTTTATGACAGGGCTTGGCATTGGGGCAGGGGCATTGAAAAATATTCTATCCGGCAATTATGGTGATTTGCAAGTACCGGGGATTTTAGCACTGGTGGCAGCAGTTGTTTCCATTGCAAGCAAAGAAGCGATGTTTTGGTATACAAAAGTGAATGCAGCCAAAATTGACTCCAGTGCGCTGCTGGCGGATGCATGGCACCACCGTTCAGACGCTTTTTCCTCTATAGGTGCTTTGATAGGAATTGTCGGTGCAAGGCTTGGCTTTCCGATTATGGATTCCATTGCCAGTCTGGTAATTTTTGTATTTATCATTAAGGCCGCATATGACATTTTCAAGGATGCTGTCGATAAAGTAGTGGATCATTCCTGCGACGAAGAAACGGAGCGGCGCATTTATGAACGTGTTATGAAGAATGAAGAAGTTCAGGGAATAGATTCGCTTCACACGCGGATTTTCGGGAATAAAATATATGTAGATATAGAAATTGCAGTGGACGGCTCTTATACGCTGAAACGATCTCATGAAATTGCCGAAGAAGTCCATGCGGATATTGAAAAGAATTTCCCAAAAGTAAAACATATCATGGTACATGTCAATTCCGCCCAGACGGACGAGTAACAAATCCGGCACATTATTATTTACAATGAAAAAGACCCTTTTCGGGTCAAAAGACCCTAATAGGGTCTTTTATTTTTTCCGATCAGCGTTTCCCAATCTTTATATCCCTTCATGTATCCGAAATCTTCCTCATTTCTACAAAGCTCCAGAATTTTCTCTTTATAGCCCTCCACGAAAGAGCTATCCAGCTTAGTAAATTTCATATGTTGGTATAATCCTGATTTCTGAAAATCACAAAGACTGTCTACGCTTTCTAATAATTGCACTACTACACGATAGGTTTCCTCAATATTTTTTTCTGCACAAACCACCTCCAGCATTGGCGAACATTCGTCATGTTTGCCCATTTCAAATAAACTCTCTGTTGCTCCCATCTTTTCTGCCAGATAATGGGCTTTCTCAAAATCGCCATCTTCAATCGCTAGTTTTGTCATCATGGTAAATGTAAATTTTAATGTCTGATGCGCAGAGAATAAAACGCTTTCATAGGTTTTATATGCATTTTCTTTATCTCCCTGCGCCTGATATAATCTTCCCTGATAAATCATCTTCATAGGATCATTGGTAAGAAAATACTTTAAGTATTCTTCCGCCTTTGTATATTTCTCTTTTCTATAATAAAAGTTAAATAAAGATTCCGCTGCCTGACGTTTTATATCTTCATTCTCATCCTTCAATGCAATCTCATACCATGCGCTGATCTGCCCGTCATATTTTTCAGAATCAGGAACGTTGTCTGTTAATCTTCTGGCATCCAGTATTACCGCAAACTGCCATATAAGCATATTGCAGTTTGGATACTCCCTGATCTTCTCTGATGCCCACTCATATACTTTTTCATATCCTTCCAATTCAAACATTTTATCCATCTTACAGATAATTTCCTGTATCTCAGACGGCGTAAGTTCTTCCCGAAACGACAGCAAAGTATCAAGAGATATGTGTAACAGCCTTGCAATGGGTACCAATAATTCAATATCCGGATTAGAATTTTTATTTTCCCATTTATTCACTGCTGGGGTTGTCACTCCCAGTCTGTGAGCCATCTCCTCCTGCGTCAATCCCGCTTCTTTTCTATATTTTCTAATGGCATCTCCAATATTCATCCAGAAACCTCCCAATTATAATTATAGGGAAACGCTTTCATAAACGTTTCCCTATAATTATAGCAGGAACTAATATCACCCACAATTGAGTTATTATTATTTATTTTCAGATTAATTTAACTGCCGGTTAAATATGGGCTGCCTCTATACTTTCAACAAATCGGTATAGTCAATGAAATTCCGCAACTCTTCCCTCATTGATTCCAAAATTAATATAATGCATATACAGAGCTGTTTTATCATATCCATAAACAGCCTTTACATCAGCATACCTGTCCGCATAGGCAGCATAGTCAAATTTCTCAAACTGCTCTCCAAGCCACGGATTGTTAACATTGATATCCGTTGGATCCCAGTTGCAGTAAGGGAAGAGATCCGGGATATTGATAGCTTCCGGCTTAATAACATTTTCCATAAGCGTTTCCCCTGAATATACGACAACCATAGTCCCAACCTTACAATTGTCATAAATCCACTTTGCGTCAACGACTGATAATCGAACACAGCCAAGAGATGCATTCTGCCCCAAGAGATTATACTGTTCCCATTGCAAAGTATCTTCAGACGTCTGTTCGTATGGCACTGAGTGGAACAGGATTCTGTTATTGAATCTTACTGCATATCTTCCATAGCTTCCGTCTACCAACTGACGCCACTCATAATAGTCAGAGGTACGAAATGTTCCCTCCGGAGTCCAATGTCCATCCCTTCCACATGAACAAACCATCACCTTGGCAACCGTACTTGTGCCATCTGCATTCTGTTCCATAACTGTAATGCAGTTCTGTGTCCGGTTAACATAGATAATATAATCCGGTCTTGTATCATTGGTGTCTTCTTCCGCCTGGACGGGCATACCAAGTCCTAATAAAAGTAAAAAAGCCCCACATAAAAACATAAATTTTTTAATTGCATTCATCATAATATATTCTCCCTTGAACAAATATACACAAATTTCAACAAATAATCAATCTGTTTTTCAATTTAATATGTTTCCGTTTTCATTCCCCGCCACAGTAGTAGTCAAAATATTGTTCCCGTAAAAGGCGGTATCCTCCCCTGGGCAGATAGATTTTCTGTCCATTATCCATCCTTGCCACCTGCGCATTCAGGCTATCGATATGCTCCAGATGAATGATATAGGAAGCTCCCACTTTCACCAGATTCTGACAGGACGAACACATCTCATAAATCTTTGCCATCGTCAGATTTTGCAGCACTTTTGTGCCATCCGCCATATAGATACACTGGTGTTTCCCCTGTGCTTCACAATATACGATATCATTTAATGACACTTTTTTAAACGATTCCTCCACACGCAGCAAAATATATTGCTCCCGTTCCTCTTTTTCCAAAAGGCGATCCAGCAAGGAATATAATTTGTCTGCCTGTATTGGCTTTAGCAGATATTGAGACGCTTCCACATCAAAGGCGTCCAATGCATGTTCCCTTGACGCAGTCAGAAAAACCAGTTTTGCCATGCTCCCCATGTCACGAAGCTGTCTCGCGGCTTCCATTCCCAGTGGAGCGCATTCTCCTGTTTCTCCAGGCAAATAAATATCCATAAAAACCAGATCCGGCGAATATTTTCCCTCTCTGACACTGCAAAGTAATGCATCCGCACTTTCAAATCGTTCTATGATAAAGACTGCGTCCGTATGTTTTTGTGTATGTTTTTGTGTATGTTTTTCTGCATAGGCACTCAATAATTCTTTTGTTTTATTAAGTTCTGCTGTCTCATCATCACAGAGCGCGATCTGAACTGTCATCTTTAGCCTCCATGTTCATAATCAGCCGGAATACAAATACGCCCTTGTCATTTTTAAAATCGTATTCCCCATCATACTTCTCTGCCGTCCGGATAATACTGGAAACCCCAACACCGCCCGTAAATTCTGCTTTCGGCTGTCCGTCCTTTAATTGTGTTTCCATCCTGCAGGTGTTGCGGCAGCTAATAATGATTTTATTTTTCTTTTGTTTCAGTGTCAAGTGGATGAAACATTCCCGTCCTTCCGGATGCTTTTTTACTTCCATACAGGCATAGATTGCATTTTCATAAGCATTGGCAAGAATTGCCACCAGATCGATACCCGGAAACGCCAGGTTCTTCCCGATCTCCACATCCAGCGTCACCTTGATGCCCTCATTCCTAGCCTTTCTGGTATATGCCACCAGAATATTGTTGACTGCCGAATTGGCACATATTATTTCCGGGTATGTTCTGTTCTATTTCCTCCTCATACTCCTTCAGATACTGTAGTAGTTCTTCCTGCTGCCCCCTGCGTGCGTACTCTGCAATGACGGCATTGTGGTGTCTCGCATCATGGCGGATCCGCCTGCCCGATTCCACAGACTCTTCCAGAAGCTCAAGCTGCCGTTCCAACAATCTGTAATTCATCTGAATGAGCTGTGTTTCTCTCTCATATTCTTTCTCTTTCCCAATATGCAGATAGAAACGGAATACCAAAAGCTGCAAAGTACCCGTCAGAAGAAAATTAATAAGCAGCTGATACATACGATGTGGTGTCATTTCCCTGTTCAGAACAGGATTCATAATATAGCCGATTCCAAGCAAAATGCAGAGAATCATACTAACAACACTGAAAGTATCTGCCTCCTGCTCCACATAACGTCCAAATCCCTGTATGGATGGTCTTACATATTTATTGATCATTAATACAAATAGGGCAATCATCAAAATACGTGCAATAATATCTGCCCATAAATTCCGGTGAAAGAAAATAACGGAAATTTCCACTCCTCCGATGACAAATATCGCCATGAGATAAAAATCCAGTGTCAGCTTATAAAATTTCAGACATACCAAATCTCTGTCCATCCAAAAGGCAAAGACAGAAAAACACAGATACATTGCAAACGCAACAATCCGCACACAGCTCTCCCTGTCCGCCACATACCAGATACAAGCAAGTGCAGACACCGCCACACAAAAACATCCATAGCACAGAATTGTCTTCTTTCTGCCAAACCGTGATTCGTCAATCTGGCTAAAAATCAGAACCACTCCTATAAGACTGATTAAATACCGGATAAATGCAATATATACAGGTCCACCTAACATAAGCTTACCTCTTTTTAAATTTTGAAGGAAGCAACCGTCTGATTCAAAAGCTCGCTAAGATGGAATAATTCTTCCATTCTGTTCAGTACGGTATTGGAATTTTCATTGGAACTCTGGGCAGATTGTTCCATCTTCTGTATGTATGTTGCAATTTCCCTAACCAGTTCTGTAATGGAGCGGATGGTCTCATTAATGCCTTCCATATTGGCGCTCATCTGCTTAGAAGCCGTTCCCAAATCGCTGGAAATATTGCTATAAAATGCTGCATCCTGCTTGTACATCTCAGCTAATCCCGCCATACTCTGGTAGTCTTCCATGACCTTGCCATTCATAAAGTCCAGCAATTTCTTGGAGCTCTCAGACAAAAGAGAAACATTCTGCACTACACTCTCCGTAACCTGACGGATTTTATCCACCGCTTCTTTAGAATGATCTGCTAATTCACGAATTTCATCCGCAACTACAGCAAAGCCATTTCCGGCTTCACCGGCTCTGGCTGCCTCAATGGAAGCATTTAGCGCCAAAAGATTGGTCTGTGAACTGATGGAAAGGATTTCTTCTGTCAGGGTATCAATATCCCGTACCCGCTGGCTGTCTACAATGGCCTGCTCCAGTTCTCCCTTGGTTTTCTGATAAAGTTCCACAGCCTCTTTGCCGGATTTCTTTGAATTCTCATGCTGCTCTCCGGCACGTTCCATGATATCGCCGGACTGTTCTGCTGCCTGACTGGCTTTCTTCGTCACATCTTCTACCAGCATTCCCAATTCCTGTCCCGTATGTTGGATCTCTTCCGCCATCTCCTCTGCCTTAACAGTCTGCTTCATCACCGCTACTACAGACTCCAATATAGAAGAGATATCCTGATTCAGCACCGCCATTTCTGCAGAAGTTCTCTCTGCAATAGTTCCAATATTTTCCGCTTCCTCTTTCGTATTCAATATAATATTCCGAATCTGCTGTTTGACCTCTACTGTTGCTGTCCGGATCTGTTCTGTTTCATTCTTATATTCCTTTGGAATTCCCTTCTCCTGAACAGTATTCTCCGAGAAATCACCAGAGGCAAACTGCTTTAACATCTGTATCGGCGCCAGCATCCTGCCAATCAATCCCGCCATAAATACAGTAACTATGGCTATCATCACCAGAGCAATCACCAGAGCCACTATGATCATTGCCGTCAGGGAACGTATTACATTCGCCGTCGGCACAACCACACCTAATTTCCAGTCGCTTCCTGAAATAACAGAAGCTGCAAAATAACAGGAACTGCCATCATAGTCCTTTTGTCGGATTACCTGGCTTTCCGTTCCGTCCATTAGACTCGCCAATCCCGGCATAATATCAGTAACCGCCACTGAAGCATCTTCCGTGGGCTCGTATTCTTTATTTCTATGGGCAATATACTGCCCACTGCTGTCTACCAGAAATCCATAGACACCTTCTGCAAAATCAATACTGCCCGTAAGATTTGTTACCGTTTCCAAGGTAACATCCAAACCAATCACTGCTGCCAATTCACCATCTATGTATACGGGAGAGGCAATGGTCGTACACATCTGATTTGTCAATACATCCCAATAAGGATCTGTAACAATGGTTTTCTGCTCCCTTTCTGCCTCCTGATACCATCCGCGCTGTACCGGATCATAGCCCTCCGGAATTTCTGCCTCCCTGTTAGACTGGATAAAGCGGCTGTCCCTGGTTCCACAATATAAATTCAGCAGCTCCTCCCGTCCCTCTGCGTAGGTATCCATAACAGACTGGATAAAACGATCTTCTATATTAGCAGCCGCTTCTATACTATTAGCAGCGCCATCTGCCAGCATTTTTTCCTGCTCGATCCAGGTATTGATTTCCTCCGCATATTTATCCGCATTGATCTGCAGGGCATCTGTCTGATTCCGAACCAAATGTCTTCCTGCCACAATAACGGTTCCCACTGTGGTCAGTATAATACTGACCGCCACAATACAAATGACACTGATTGTCAATTTCCCTTTGATTGTTCTGCTCATAATGAACCTCTCCTGTCCCTTGTTGTAATGTTATTTATGTCGATGGGTTCTATTATAAGTAGTAGAAATCATTTCTGTAAATATTTTGGTACAATTTGCATATTTTAGGGGTATAATTTGCAGATTTTATCAGTCTACCCACCAATCTGCCACACTGCCATTGCCCTGCTCATCCCATACCAGAACAAATTTTGCGGTGCCTACACAATGGACAATTCCGCCCTCGCCGCATAAATATTCGCTTACCTGAAGCGCATTTCTACCCTCCCAGACAACAGCCTGCAAATCAAAAAATCCCCTGCAATTGCCCCCTACTTCCAACGGATCTTGTGCAAGAGTTCCTACATTGGCTCCCTGAAAAGTAATGCTTTCATCCAAATAGGGGCAATAAGCTGTATAAGTATCCGGTTCCGGTTCCATAATCACATCAACTTTAAACCCAGTCTGATCACCATATTCATCCGTTAAATCTGAAGGAATCTCAAGACGTTCCATACCGCTTCCTGTGTAACTGAGTACTGCCATATGCCAATCCCCCACTGCTCCATTCCCCATTCCCTGAAGAGCAAAACCAATTTCCACATTGCCATCCCCATTCCAATCCGCATAGCAGAGATTCATATATTTAACATATCCAAAATAGGGGAAAGTCTCATCGTCAAAGCAATAAGGCTCCTCCTGATTCATATAAAAATATAGTGCCCCCGCTCCATACTCATATTTCATATTGGTTTCCTGCACCATAATAACCATATCGCCCTTGCCATTACCATCGATATCATCAAATATTAAACCACTGAGTTCTCTGACGCCTTCGTCAAAAATATCATCCCCCATTACGGTGTTAAACCAATTCTGAGCCTGTTCATGACTTAATCCATGCTCCTCAGCGACCTGATAAAATTTCTCTGTATTGGCCGGCGTATGATCAATTACTTCCTCCTCTTCCTGTACAGGAGCAGGTTCCGGCATAGATATTGTCTCATTGGCAGCTGGCGTAGGTATTGTCTCAGGAGATACTGTCTCGTTGACAGACTCTGACATTACTTCCACCTCGGATTGCTCTCCTTCACTTTGAGTGTCTGCGTTTCCACAGGCTGCCAGCAGAAGGCTTAAGCTGAATATCAAACATAACGTCCTGCCACTGTATCTTAACTTCTTCATATTCTTCTTTCTCCTTTGCTTTCATCGAATCGACTACTTTGTTGACCTGAGCATAGTTGCAAGCTGATCTGCATCTTCCTGGCTGTCCATATTGTTAATCAGAACATTCCCTCCTGATATGGCAGACTGAACTAAAGGGTTTGAAATCATTTCATCATTTAGATAGATACCTAAATTCTCTCCTATATGCTCCGATGTTATCTGATAAAATGTATCTGATGCGGCATCTGTAAATTGAATTTCCACCATATAGGAAATTACGCCGGTTGAATCTGAACCTTGAACGGTTTTTGCCGATGCAATCCCACCAGTCATTAAGATATTTCCATCCCCATCTCTGAGTGTAAATACGTACTCCTCTTCATTCTCATGTATACCTATAGTATTCTTATGAACCTTCTGACCACGTGCTTCTTCATGATGCTCTTGCTGTACTCCAATTACAACATTAATGATGATCAGCGCAAGACAAATAACGGATACTACGATTCCAGCGATTGCTATTCCTCTTCTTGATGATGGTGTCAATTTTGAACAATACCTACCTTTCTTCTCCAATCAATAATATATCCTCATGACAACTTTTATGAAATTTCCCCATCAGCATCAGCCGATGGGGAACATTTTATATTACTTCTCTAAGCTCTTCATCGTCGGGAACAACAGCACATCCCTGATCGCAGAAGAATTGGTTAATAACATCACCAGTCTGTCGATACCGTAGCCGATACCTCCTGTAGGCGGCATACCGATCTCCAGCGCATTCATAAAGTCTTCATCAACCAGTTCCGCTTCCTCATCTCCCTGGGCTTTCAGTTCTGCCTGTGCCTCGAACCTACCCCGCTGATCAATGGGATCATTTAACTCGGAGTATGCGTTACACATTTCACGTCCGTAGATAAACAGCTCAAACCGCTCCACATAGTCCGGTTTATCCGGTTTTCTCTTGGTAAGCGGGGATATTTCTACCGGATGATCCATGACAAAGGTAGGCTGGATCAGATGTTCCTCAACAAACTCTTCAAAGAAGAGGCTCAAAATGTCGCCCTTCTTATGGCGTGCTTCATAATGGACACCCTTCTCATCAGCCAGCTTTCTTGCTGCTTCCAGATCCGCCACCTGATCAAAGTCAATCCCGGTATATTTCTTCACCGCATCCACCATGGTAATCCGTTCAAAGGGTTTGCCAAAATCAATATGCGCATCCTGATAATCAAAATCCGTCCGCCCCAGAACTTCCTGCGCCAGATACCGGAACATATCCTCCGTCAGATCCATCATACCGTAATAATCGGTATATGCCTGATATAATTCCATCAGCGTAAATTCCGGATTGTGTCTGGTATCAACGCCTTCATTACGAAATACTCTGCCGATCTCATAGACGCGTTCCATACCGCCAACAATCAGACGCTTCAAGTAAAGTTCCAGTGAAATACGCAGCTTCACATCCTCATCCAGCGCATTATAGTGTGTGTCAAAGGGTCTTGCTGCCGCGCCGCCGGGATTTGATACCAGCATAGGCGTCTCCACTTCCATAAAATCTTTTTCATCAAGATACCTTCTGATTGCGCTGATAATCTTGGAGCGCATGATGAAAGTATCTTTTACCTCACGGTTCATGATCAGATCGGTATATCTCTGACGGTAACGCAGATCCGTATTGGTCAGTCCATGATATTTCTCCGGCAGGATCTGAAGACTCTTACACAATAAAGTGATCTTTACGGCATGCACAGAGATCTCGCCTGTTTTTGTTTTAAAAACATCTCCTTCGATTCCAACAATATCACCTACGTCATATTTTTTGAAATCCGCATAAGATTCCTCTCCAACGGAATCTCTCGCTACATAGGACTGGATATTGCCTGTCTTATCCTGAATATTACAAAACGAGGCTTTTCCCATAACACGTTTGGACATCATACGCCCGGCAATCGATACCCTCTGGCCCTCAAGGGTTTCAAACTGCTCCTTGATCTGTGTACTGTGATGCGTCTGATCATATTTTGTTATAATAAACGGATCTTTTCCGTTTTCCTGTAACGCGGCAAGTTTCTCCCGACGCACCTTCAAAAGCTGTCCGATATCCTGTTCCTGTGTCTGCTGATTCTGCTGTCTTTCCACCGTGTTCTCCATATCCTTTCTAACCCATGTCTTCTTATTTTACATCTACTCTAACGTCCAAAATCTTGTATTTTACCACACCCACCGGCGCTTCCACCTCAATCGTATCGCCTTTCTTTGCACCGATCAATGCCTTCCCCAGAGGAGACTCATTGGAAATACTTCCATTTAAACTGTCCGCCTCACTGGAACCCTTGATCGTATATTCCATTTCCTCTTTCAATTCTTTATCCAAAAGCTTCACAGTACATCCAAAAGAAACCTTTGCAATCTTTCCGTCCGTCTGCTCGACGTCTACTACTTCCGCATTTTTCAGAAGCTTTTCCAGCTCTTTGATCCGGGCGTCTACCTTACCCTGCTCATCCTTAGCTGCGTCATATTCCGCATTCTCGGAAAGGTCGCCCTGTTCCTTGGCTTCCTTGATCTTCTGGGAGATCTCCTTCATTTTAACAGACTTTAAATACTGCAATTCCTCCTCGTACTTTTTCAGTCCTTCTCTTGTTAACAGATTCTTCTTCTCCGTCATGACTTTGTCACACCTTTCTATGATATGATTTTAAACAATTTTATTTTTGTAATATCCTCGGGTAAAACAATCAATAAATTATACCCTAATTCCTTTTATACTGTCAAGAGTTCCCTGTGCCTGCTTTTCAACGCACGATATTCTCCTTCAAAAGCATCTTCTTCCGGATCGCCGTTATCTGCCGATCTCCTCGATCAGCTCCATCAATTCCTCCATTTGTTCCACAGAACACACCTTTTTTCTAAGGCTTGCCGCATGGGGATAACCTGCGATATACCATGCCACATGCTTACGCATCTCCCGGATTCCTATATAATCACCCTTATATTCCAGCTGCAGCGCCGCATGACGCCGGATCATATCCCTGACTTCCTGGGTGGATGGTCTTTCCATCTTTATTCCATGTTCCAGATAGAATAAAATCTCACGGAATATCCATGGATTGCCCTGCGCTGCTCTGCCTACCATGATGCCGTCACAGCCGGTTTCTTCTATCATTCGTTTCGCGCTCTCTCCATCCGCAATGTCCCCATTGCCGATCACAGGAATTGCCACCGCTTCCTTCACCTTACGGATGATCTCCCAATCGGCAGCGCCGGAATAAAACTGCTCCCTCGTCCTGCCATGGACCGTTATAGCTGCCGCTCCGGCGTCTTCCAGATATTTTGCCAGTTCCACGGCATTGCAATGCGCTTCGTCATATCCTTTCCTGATCTTGACCGTAACCGGCTTACAGATTGCCTTTGCCGTCTCCCGGACGATCCTGGCTGCAAGCTGCGGATTCTTCATCAGAGCAGAACCTTCTCCATTATTAACAATCTTCGGCACCGGACAACCCATATTGATGTCCAGAA
>CAMWHY010000077.1 GCA_947174185.1 uncultured Lachnospiraceae bacterium
GAGTAGATAGATATGCAAGGAAAAGCTATTGTCATGGCAGAAGTAATCATTTCCGTCGTTTTAGTATGGATGGGGCTTGCTGGTATCCATGTTCTCTGGATTGACAGTGCGCGTTCTGCGGCTATTACACTTGGAGTGATTGGTGCAGTTTTCTGTGCTGCCAATTCCTATAAATTCCTGATCAATCGTCCCGGACATCCGATTTCCATCGTTGGAAGCGTTATCGGGGTGGTCGCAGTGATCGGTCTTCTTGTACAAGTTTTTGACTGGAGAGGATTTCCCATTCTGGGCAATTCCAAGATTACCTTAGTGATCTTAGGACTTGGTATCATTACAAAAGGCGTTATGGGAAGGTTCCAGGGAGTGTTGAAGCCTGTTGCGGAGTAGAGTTTATCACATTTGCGCATAGAAAAACACCCTGCCGTTATCTGTTAAGATTTGCAGCAGGGTGCTTTTATGTAATCATATCGTTACGCTTTGTAGTTGATGATCTCGTCCAGAAGAAGAGGAACCTGTGTGCCCATCGTTTCATCAGTGAACTGGCAGGTGCCGACTGCCTTGTGGCCGCCTCCACCATATTTTAGCATCAATGAGCCGACATCAACATTACTGGTGCGGTTTAAGATACTATAACCGACAGCGCAGGAACATCCTAAGCCGCCGCGTCCGCTGACGATCCATACGGAGATGTTCTGCTCCGGGTACATGCTGTAGATCATAAAACGGTTACCGGAATAGATGGGATCTACTCCGCGCAGATCCGTGATGATGACGTCTTTTTCAACGCGGGTATGCGCTTTCACCATTTCCTTGAACTTTTCGGACTGTTCGTTATATACCTCAATACGTTCTGCCACATCGGGAAGCGCAAGAATTTCGTCGGTATTCATAGTGCGGCAGCATTCCATCAATTCTTCCATCAGCTTATAATTGGGAATGGTGAAATTACGCCATCTTCCCAGTCCAGTACGGGGATCCATCAGAAAGCCCACCAGGATCCAGCCGGTAGGATTCTGGATCTCATCAATGGTCAGATTACCGGAGTCCACTTTGTCCACAGCCACCATCATGTCGTCAAAATGTGCAAAGCGTTCTTTGCCGCCATAATATTCATAAATAATGCGGGCACAGGAAGGAGTGATACGGCTTTCTCCCTTGTATTTGCCTGCCAGCTGGTTGCGCTCATGCTCACTGGAATGATGGTCGAACCAGAGTCCGCATCCTTCCACAAAGGGAACATTGGCCAAACAGTCATCTTCCGTTACTTCTACAAGACCATCCTGAATATCTTTAGGGTGGGCAAATTTCCAGCTGTCAATGATGCCGGCTTCCAATAAAAGCGCGCCACAAGCCAGACCGTCAAAATCAGAACGTGTTATCAGTCTCATATCCTTACTCCTTTTTGCTCACTAGATTTGTGAATACTTTTTTACTATTATAGCGAATAATGTCCCTTATGACAAGAACTCAATTAAGAAAGAATGAGCTTTTTCTTTATTATTTTATCTCTTTGTGGTATGCTTTATATAGTTTTGCATTAATCACTAAATTATGAAATAGGCAATTGCGAAACGCAATCTTTGAAATGATGAAAAATAGGAGAGGAGAAAAAGTACCGGCATGGACGAAAAGATGGAAATAAAAAAGGATGAGGGGATAGAAGAAAGAGTCAGTAAAAATTTTATTGAACAGGCAATTGATAAGGATCTTGCGGAGGGAGTCTATGATACGGTGCATACCAGGTTCCCGCCGGAGCCAAATGGATATCTGCATATCGGGCATGCAAAGAGCATACTTTTGAATTATGGACTGGCTAAGAAGTATGGCGGCAAATTTAACATGCGTTTTGACGATACGAATCCTACCAAGGAAAAGACAGAGTTCGTTGAGGCGATCAAACAGGATATCGAGTGGCTGGGCGCTGATTGGGAGGACAGGCTGTTTTTTGCATCGGATTATTTTGAACAGATGTATGAAGGGGCGGTCAAACTGATCAAGAAAGGTAAGGCTTATGTGTCTGACCTTACGGCGGAGGAGATCAGGGAATACAGAGGCACATTGACGGAGCCGGGAAAAGAGGACCCATCCTGTAATAGAAGCGTTGAAGA
Organism: uncultured Lachnospiraceae bacterium; assembly: GCA_947174185.1. GTDB lineage: Bacteria > Bacillota > Clostridia > Lachnospirales > Lachnospiraceae > NK4A136. The sequence goes on from CAMWHY010000077.1 coordinate 2,109, forward strand.
AAATCTTGCAATGTTTGAAGATATGAAAGCCGGAAAATATGCGGATGGAGAAAAGGTGCTGCGTGCAAGAATCGATATGGCTTCACCGAATATGAATATGCGTGATCCGGTCATTTACCGTGTTGCCCATATGAACCATCACAATACCGGCGATAGATGGTGCATCTATCCTATGTATGACTTTGCCCATCCTATTGAGGATGCGATTGAAGGAATCACGCACTCGATCTGTACACTGGAGTTTGAAGATCACAGACCGCTTTATGACTGGGTAGTGAGAGAGTTAGAATATGAAAGACCGCCGAGACAGATTGAATTTGCCAAAATGTATCTGACCAATGTCGTGACGGGAAAGCGTTATATAAAGAAACTTGTGGAAGACGGCATCGTGGATGGCTGGGATGATCCGAGACTTGTGTCCATCGCCGCGCTTAGGAGACGTGGATTTACACCGGAGTCGATCCAGCGTTTTGTGGAGCTGTGCGGCGTTAGCAAAGCCAACGCTTCAGCAGATTATGCCATGCTTGAATACTGCATCCGGGAGGATCTGAAGCTAAAGCGGCCCCGTGTGATGGCAGCGCTGGATCCGATCCGGCTGATCATTGATAATTATCCTGAGGGACAGGTAGAAGAACTGGAGATTCCAAATAATCTTGAAAATGAATCTCTGGGCAGCAGAAAGGTGCCGTTTTGCAGGGAACTTTATATTGACAGAGAAGATTTTATGGAAGAACCGCCGAAAAAATATTTCCGTCTGTTTCCGGGCAATGAGGTAAGATTGATGAGTGCGTACTTTGTCACCTGTACTGGTTTTGAGAAGGATGAAAATGGCAAAGTGACCGTTGTTCATGCCACATATGATCCGGAGACGAAGCAGGGAAGCGGATTTAACGCAAGGAAGGTCAAGGGAACGATCCACTGGGTTCCGGCGCCTTATGCAGTAAAAGCGACAGTCCGTTTATATGAGAATCTTGTTGACGAGGAGAAGGGCGTTTATAATGAGGAGGACGGCAGCATCAATCTGAATCCGAATTCTTTGATTGAATTAAAGGACTGCTGTCTGGAACCGTCTCTTGCGGATGCAAAACCGTATGAGAGTTTTCAGTTTGTCAGACAGGGATTTTTCTGTGTGGACAATAAGGATTCCAAGCCGGGGGCGCTGGTGTTTAACCGGATCGTTGGTTTAAAGAGTTCTTTTGTATTGCCAAAATGATAGAAAAATGTTTTAATGATATAAGGTTCATGAAGACGTATTAAAACAGTAAGTTTTTTTAATATCATTATAGAAAGGGAAGGTACGAATATGTCAATTCTCAGCGGATTGGAATCGCTTGGGCTGGGCGGTTTGGAAAACGTTAATATTTATGGAGCCGATAAAGAAAAAAAGGACAGTGAAAATCCTGAGGAAAAAAATGAAAAAGCGGTGATTAATGAAGAGGATTATCTTCTGCAGAAGACATTCGAGTGTCCGGTATGCGATGCAGAATTTAAGCAGCCGATCATACGCCATAACAAGATCAGAAATTATGGACATGATTTGGATCTGCGGCCGCGCAATGAAGGCGTGGATACTCTGAAGTATGATGTTGTGGTCTGCAATAATTGTGGTTATGCCAGTATGGTCAAGTTTCACGGCCCGTTGCCGAAACCCCATCGCAAATTACTTCAGGAAAAAATCATGTCAAGGTTTAAACCGATGCAGATGGGAAGCAGCGTCATTACATATGAGGAAGCTGTGATGCGTTATAAGCTGGCGTTGATGAATGCTGTGGTTCGTCAGGCGAAGGACAGTGAAAAGGCTTTTATTGCATTGAAGCTGTCATGGATCTACAGAGGCATGCGGGAAACGCTGCCGAAGGATACGGAAAACTATGAAGATACCATAGAGATGCTGATGACGCAGGAGCGGGAGAACCAGAAGATTGCACTGGAAGGGTTTTCTAAGGCGATGACTACGGAGACGCCTCCATATGCCGGATTGAATGACGATACGCTTGATTATCTGTTGGCAGTTTTAAATATGGAAGCTGGCGAGTATGCCAAAGCAAAAAGAATCCTTTCGGGGATCCTTTCCTCCACAAAGGCGACTAAGGTGCAAAGGAGTCAGGCTGAGGCAGTGTTGGAGGAGTTAAGGAATCGGATGAAATAAAAGGAATCCTTAATTGAAAAAACCACCGCATAACTAAGTGATGCGGTGGTTTTATGATGATTGTTGTAGATTCTGACGGTGCGGTTATTGCCTATCATCAAATGACTATTGTCATTGCCGATGGTCAATGCCTATCGCCAAATAACTATCGCCATTTGACGATAGTTATTGCCCATCGTCAAAGAAATCTTCAGTGGTAGCGGAACTGCCTGCCGATGTATCATCAGAAGTTTTAGCATTAGATGAATCAGCGTTATCGGCAGGGTTTCCCGCTGCGTCCTCCGTTGATTCATTTAGATCATCAAAGATATCGTCGATGATTACATCATCTTCTACGTTTTCCTTTTGCAGTTTCTTGCTGACTTTGGAAACGGCTTCCTTTGCCTTACCGATAGTATCGCTGACAAATGCTTTCGCGTTGTCCAGATTTAAAGGAATATAATGACGATCTTTTGTCTGCATATCATCCGCAGCTTCCTCGAAATTGTCAAAATCGTCAAATTCATCAGCTGTTGCTGCTTTTTCTTTATTTTGAAGATAATGATATACTCCTGCTGCTGCGGCTCCGATTACAAGACCCCAGAGTATCACCTTTCCATTTTTCTTTGCCATAATCCCATCTCCTTTCAGATATTGAACAGATTAGCTATATTGTAATATAAAATCTTATAAAAGAAAAGAACTTTTTATTGCGTATGTTTGATAATTATGGTAAAATCTTGACGTTATGAGATTTTCCTATATAGTAGGATACTTAGATTGCGCTATTCTTATTCATGTATTTTTAAGATTGCGTAATGGAGATCAGGATGCAGTGACAATCGTTCTGATAAGAACAGGATGGATGTTTTGTATAAGGCATATAGGTTATCATTAGGAAAGGTAAGGTAGTCGTATGGTTCAAGTTGCGGTATTTGGGTATGGTACTGTGGGCAGCGGTGTTGTGGAAGTGCTAGAGACCAACCAGGAAGAGATCGGCAGGAGAGCAGGAGACGGGATACGGGTAAAATATGTATTGGATATCAGGGATTTTCAGGGAGATCCGATCCAGGAAAGGATCGTGCATGATGTGGATGTGATCCTGGCAGATCCTGAGATTAAAGTGATCTGTGAGACAATGGGCGGTATTGAACCTGCATATACATTTACAAAAAAGGCGTTGATGAGCGGAAAGAGCGTATGCACTTCCAACAAAGAACTGGTGGCGGCTCATGGTGCCGAATTGATGCGGATCGCAGGAGAACATCAGTGCAGTTACCTGTTTGAAGCAAGCGTAGGCGGCGGCATTCCGATTATACGCACGATGAATGATGCGCTGACGGCAGAAAAGATTGATCGGATCGAGGGTATTTTAAACGGAACGACGAATTATATCCTGACCAAAATGGAACGGGACGGCGCTGCTTTTGATATTATATTAAAAGAGGCGCAGGAGCTTGGCTATGCGGAGCGCAATCCGGCAGCTGATGTTGAAGGGCACGATGCCTGCAGGAAAATTGCGATCCTTTCTTCTATATTATACGGACATAACGTAGATTACAAACAGATCTATACAGAGGGCATAACAAAGATTATGCCGAGGGATTTTGCATATGCCAAAGCGCTTGACTGCAAGATCAAATTGATCGGACTTTCTGTGATTACTAAAGAAGGCGAGTTTGCCATGGTAAGTCCCAGACTTGTACCGTCATATAGTCCCATCGCCAGTGTAAATGACGTATTTAATGGGATTCAGATACACAGCAATATGTTAGATACTTCACTGTATTACGGAAGGGGCGCAGGTAAGCTGCCTACCGCAAGCGCGGTGGTGGGAGATGTGGTAGAGTGTGTTAAGAAGCTTGGCACAAGTATTCCGGCAGCATGGGATGAGACAGAAAAGAAACTGACGGAAATCGGAGCATTCCGGCAGCGGTATCTGGTTAGAATGAAAGGAAAACCTGAGGCGTTGATGCAAAAGATGGAAGATGCATTTGGTAAGGTACAGGCGGTGCAGATTCCGGAAGCGGCGGATGAGTTTGCTGTTCTGACGGAAGAGATGAGCGAGCGGGAATATCAGGACGCAGCAGAGGAATTTACAGAGATTATCAGTATGATAAGATCCTAAACTGCGCCGGGCGAAGCGAATATGCAGCGCAAAGCGATATAATCAATGTAAGAAAGGAAAGAAGGCAGGGATATGTTAATCGTAAAGAAATTTGGCGGTACTTCGGTTGCCAACAAAGAAAGGATCTATAATGTGGCAAGGCGGTGTATCGATGAGTATCAGAAGGGCAATGATGTAGTGGTCATCCTTTCCGCAATGGGAAAAATGACGGATGAACTGATCGAAATGGCAAAGAATATCAATCACAATCCCTCAAAGCGTGAGATGGATATGCTCTTAACGACAGGAGAGCAGACCAGTGTGGCGTTGGCGGCGATGGCATTTGATGCGCTCGGCGTTCCGGCGATTTCGCTGAATGCATTCCAGGTAGCAATGCATACGACCTCCAACTACTCCAATGCAAGATTGAAGAGGATCGATACGGAACGGATTCGTCATGAACTGGATCAGAGAAAGATTGTGATTGTTACGGGATTCCAAGGAATCAATAAGTATGGGGATTATACGACGCTTGGGCGCGGCGGATCAGATACGACGGCAGTGGCATTGGCAGCAGCGCTAAAGGCAGATGCCTGCGAAATCTATACGGATGTGGACGGTGTTTATACCGCAGACCCGCGGATTGTAAAGAATGCCAAGAAGCTTACGGAGATCACATATGATGAGATGCTTGATCTGGCAACGCTTGGGGCGGGAGTACTTCATAACCGCTCGGTAGAAATGGCAAAGAAATATGGTGTTCAGCTGGTGGTTCGCTCCAGTCTGACCAATGAAGAAGGAACAGTATTGAAGGAGGAAGTAAAAGTGGAGAGAATGTTAATTAGCGGAGTGGCATCTGATAAGAATTGCGCAAAGATTTCTGTGGTGGGCTTGAGCGATAAACCGGGAACTGCTTTCCGGCTGTTTGATGCACTGGCATCAGCCAATATCAATGTCGATATGATACTGCAGTCCGTTGGACGTGACAATACACAGGATATCGCATTTACGGTAGTCGGAGATTACGCAGATGATGCAGTGAAGGTGATCGAGGATAATAAATCAAGGCTGAAATATCAGAAGCTGGAGTGCGAAAAAGGCGTTGCCAAAGTATCTATCGTCGGCGCCGGCATGATGAGCAATCCGGGTGTGGCTGCAAAGATGTTTGAGTGCTTATACAATAGCAATATCAACATCAAGATGATCTCTACCTCTGAGATCCGCGTTACGGTACTAATTGAAGAGAAGGAAGTGGAAAAGGCAGTCAATGCTGCCCATGATATCTTTGGGTTGGCAGACTAAGAGGAATCATATATAAATGAACATAATAAAGAAATGGAAAATATCTTTAATCTATATGCTTCTTCCGGTACTGCTTTATGGAATACTCGGCCCGCTGGAGATTTATGCTGGCAATGTGGATGAGTTTATTTTTATCCTGAAGGATTTTTTCTGGTTCTTTTTGGGCGTATCCGTGCTTGTCTGGCTTGCGGGAAGCGCGGTTCTGGCGTTCCTGCCGGAGAAGGTAAGGGATGTCCTGCATGTGATGATCTTTATTTTTTCTGTTCTTTCCTATGTGCAGAATCTGTTTTTTAACCAAAAACTTATGAATGCGAATGGAAGCATCATGGACTGGGATAGTATGCGGGGGACGGCAACGGTCAACCTGATTATCTGGATTGTCCTTGCTGCTGCGCTTGCGGCGGTTCCGTTTGTATGGAAGAACCGCTATCAGAAGATCTATCTGGGGATTACGGCTTTTATCTCCGCCGTACAGCTTGTGACGGCGGTCTGCCTGCTTATTGCGACGGTTCCGGTCGGATACAGACTGATGACCGTATCTGCAAAAGGACAGTTGGAAGTTGCTCCGGGAAGCAATGTGATTGTTTTTTTGTTTGATGGCTGTTACAATACGCAGTTTGAAGAAACGATGGCGGCGCATCCGGAAATCGCCGGGACGTTAAAAGATTTTACTTATTATGACAATGCGGACTGTCATTACAATTATACATTCCCTTCTATAGCGCATATGCTGACGGGAGTGGATGTTGACTGTAACATCCCGATGGAGGAATGGAGAGAATCCTGCTGGCATGAGGAACGCAGCAGGAATTTCTTCAATACACTGCATTCCCTGGATTATGAATGTGATCTGTATTCTTACAATTATGTTTATGATGTTATCGGACCGATTGAAAACCTGAAGGATATTATTGATAATACAATCGATGCGACTCCTTTTATAGATTACCGGCTGTTGTGTGTAGAACTGGAAAAGATGACGATTTATAAGTATGTGCCTTATATCGTGAAACCGAGATTTGAAGTGAAGGATTATGTTATGCAGGAGATAGCGTGCAATTTTGATAGTGAATCTCCCTGCGCATATGAAAACGGTGACTTTTATCAGGCGCTGATGGAGGAAAGACTTTCCGTTGATGCATCGTTAGAAAATAAATTTTCCGTTATCCATCTGTCGGGATTGCATATGCCATGGAATACAAACGCAGACGGTACATATTCCGTGGAAGGAACCAGTCTGTCAGAGACATCGGAGGGCATTGCGGTAGTGATGCAGGAATATATCAGACAGCTAAAGGCTCTTGAAGGAGATATCTATGACAATGCCACTGTCATCATTACAGCGGATCACGGGGGTACTAATATCAGTGTGCCGCAGCCAATTTATTTTATCAAGCCGCCGCATACCTTGCAGGAGGAGATGCAGATCACGTCTGCGCCGATCTCCCATGATGATTTTCAGGCGACCGTATTGACGTGTATTGGAGGGCAGAACACGACAGGATATGGCACGTCGGTATTTGACTGGAAGGAAGGAGATCAGCGGACGAGGGAGTACTGGGTTCCGGCGGAAACTGTCGGTAACGGGAATGAAGAAGGGTTTTATGTCTATACATATGATACGGACAGATATGAGTTGATGGGATCGTCAGAAGAAGGCATCTTATATCCAACGCTGCCGACATTCGCAAATTTTGGACGATAGATGATTGTTATAATAACCGGGAAGCATCTGGGTGCCGAAGGGGCGGAGCCCACAATATCAGAATTCCTGAAGCTGTTTATCCTTGGGGGATAACAGCTTTTTAGATTTACATAACATTTTTATCTTGCGTAACTCCTATAGAAATGGTATGATTGAATCGGTTGTATATGTCGATAAATGTCAAATAAGTGATCGTTGCAGATACGGTCGATTCTTTGATGCTGTTATTAGTTGAGTGATGGAAAGGCACGGTTATAGGTCATGGCGAAGGAAAATCGTTCCGGGAGAAATCGTGATTCCCGCAGGGAAGAAAGACGAAGAAGAAGGATCAGAAATCAGATCATAGCATATCTGGTGCTGGTACTTTTGATCATTGGTATATTTGCAGGCGGATATTTTGGCATCCGGTTTTTAATAGGGAATATAAAAACAAGAAATCAGCAGATTGTTCCTTCGGATAATCAGATCGTCGACTCGGAGCAAGTGGGCGGCTCCGGTGTAATTTCTACACCGGAAGATATCATTCCGGAAGATGAAGTGCCGGTTCAGGACCCGGTTGATCCATTGCAGGAGGAGATTGCAGCCTACATCAGTTCCATGACTTTGGAACAGAAAGTAGCGAATCTGTTTATTGTTACGCCGGAGTCTATTACCGGAGTGACGACAGCGACGCAGGCCGGAGATGGGACGCGTTCCGCTCTGGGAGAATATGCAGTAGGCGGTATCGTATATTCAGAAAGAAATGTTCAGAGTGCAGATCAGTTTAAGGAGATGCTTACAAATACAAAAAATATGTATCAGGAGCTTTATAATCAGGAGCTTTGGATGATCGTGCGGGAGGAAGGCGCAGCCAATGTCATCGCTGGCAGCGCAACCGGTGTGACGGCACAGCAGGCAGCCGGAGAGATTGGAACCTCCGGGGATACGGGCAATGCGTATCAGGCCTATCTGGCGATAGGAGCTTATCTGGATGAATATGGAGTTGATGTCAATCTTGGACCGGTGTGCGATGTGCCGGGGGAAAATTCCTATCTGGGGGAACGTGCTTTTAATTCAGACGTGGATATCGTAACTTCCATGATTCCGTCAGCAGTGAATGGACAGAGCGATCATGGTATCATCACCTGCCTGACGGCATTTCCGGGGCGGGGGTCAGTTTCTGGCGATCCGGCGAATGGTACAGCGACGACAGAAAAAAGTTTAGATGAAATGCGTTCTTCTGATTTTCTCCCTTTTTCCGCAGGTATTGCAGCAGGAGCGCAGATGATTATGGTATCTAATATGACGGTGACAGATGAGACAGTCCCCTGTTCGTTGTCTTCTATGATGATTACAGATATCCTTCGCGGAGAGTTAGGTTTTCAGGGAATCGTCATTACGGCAGATTTAGATCAGAAGGCGATCACGGATCATTATACTTCTGGAGAAGCGGCAGTTATGGCTTTGCAGGCGGGAGCCGATATGATTATGAAGCCAGCCAATGTCGCTGAGGCATATTCGGCAGTACTGTCAGCAGTTGCTGACGGTACGCTTACGGAAGAACGGATAGACGAGTCGCTTACCAGAATCTACACCATTAAGATGGCAGATTAGATAAGCGGGTAGGGTGATAAATTATCTTAAAAAGCAGCCTGCCAGTTCTTTGATTGCTTTTTCTTCATCAACGCCGTCGGCAGTCAATTCCAGGGTGTTCCCTTCTGTTAACTTGAGGATAGACATTCCCATAATACTTTTCATGTTGATTTTTTTGTCCTGATCGATGATGTAAAGGGAAGCCTCATAATGACATGCTGACTGTACCAGATACGGTATTATATCCACTCCCAAAACCTTTTCGATTTTAATTGTTTTTGAAATCATTTTTTTGCCTCCATGCTGCGACTGTTTTTTATGGCTATGCTTTTAGCAAACTGTCTGCGTTTAGCAGATAGTTTTGTTCTTCCCATTATCTTCGGTAGGCATATCAATGGTTATTGGGATGTTTTAGAATTTTTAACAAAACAAAAGGATCTGACAATCAAAAATAAATTGTTGTCAAACCCCCATTATAGAGCGATAGACGGGACTCGAACCCGCGAGCTCAACCTTGGCAAGGTCGTGTGCTACCAACTGCACCACTATCGCACATCTTTATCTGTCAATCACTCTCACAGACAATACATACTATACTACATCAAAAATAATTTGTCAATTATTTTTTTCTTTTTTTATCATATTGTTTTTTCTTTTTGTGGTGTTGTCTCGAAAAATTTTATAAGGCACAAAATATGTGAAAAAATGGCATTTTCTGCCCCATTATCTAGCGGTTGACATAAGCGAAATGAAACTATATGATGATATTATCCTAAAATAGAATTGCCATAGGCTGCGTTTTGGGACAGGTGCGGCAGGAAGGATAAGATGGAAAAGCTGTGCAAAGAGCTGCGCAGAAATGAGGATAAATATGAGTTTAATGGTGAGAAAATGCGGAGCGGTATTTCTGGCATTTCTTATCTTATGTTCTGGGATTTCTGTGACAGCTGCAGAGAGCCGGAGCATGGATGCAGAAAACAATAACATATATGAAGTCCTTGCACGTTCTAATATGCGTGCCGAACCTTCGATTGATGGAGCCTGGGTGATGACGATCCCACAGGGAGCGGTTGTCAGATGTCTGGGGACGGATGATGCGGAATTTAGTGAGATAGTATATGAAGGGGTGACGGGATATATTTATTCCGGATGTATCCGGCAGATTGTAAATATACAGCCCATTGTGGAGGAAACGGCGCCGTCCGAACGAAGCGATAGTCAGACGGTTACAACCTTGAATGAACGCAGTCAGTCCACGATCCTGGGCAGCGCAACGGGACTTGGAAACCTAACGAATGCTTCCTTTGCAGTACAGACCACAGAGGTGTTGCGGGTAGAGGTGCTGGTCAATGCCAATCTGCGTGGCGGACCTTCCATAGAGGCAAGGAAGTTATATACCGTTCCGGAGGGCACAATGGTTACCTTTTTGGATGAAGGAGAAAATGGGTTTACGCATATCTCCTATCAGGGGGAGACGGGGTATATCTATTCAAAGCTTCTGGATCTGGAAGATTCCATGGTTTCGGACAGCGGCATCGCATCTACAGTTACAACAAGGGAGATGCAGAATTCCAGTGAGGGAAGAAACAACAGCGGAATCACCCTGATGGCTCAGAGAGGGCCTCTGTCTAACCGGAGTGAAATATCGACACCGGTCTCAGTAGATGTGGAAGATGTGGGAGCGGTATCCAATATGATCGAGGTGCAGACGATCGTAGCATCTGCTGCGCAGGCGGAAGCGGCGGCAAGGTCAGCGGGGATCACGACAGACGGTACGGAATATGAGATCCGCAGCCGTGCTAATATGAGGGTGTCTCCTTCTGTGGAGGGCGGCTGGATCACAACACTTCCGGCGGGAGCAAATGTAATCAGTCTGGGAGAGACTACCGGCGGATACACTATGGTGCAGTATGATGGTATTACGGGATATGTGCTGGAAGATGTTCTTGTTGATAAGGTAGATATATCCAGACTTGGTACGGAGCCGGTTTTGTTCACGGTGACGGCGTATTGTTCGTGTAGGATCTGCTGTGGTAATTACAGCCCGGAAGTGACGGGGCGTGAAGCACGGACGTCAACGGGAGCGATCCCACAACAGGGTAGGACGATCGCGGTTGATCCGATGGTTATCCCTTATGGTACAAGCGTACATATTGACGGCATGGGAGATTATATTGCAGAGGATTGCGGCGGCGCCATCAGGCAGAATCATATTGATGTATATTTTGATTCCCACGAGGCAGCGATCATGTTTGGAACACGCAGGTTATATGTTACCATTAATAATTGATAACCAGAGAGAGCCAGTGGTCAGGGAAAGAGTCTGTGTATAGCTATTCTGTACAAAAAATTGATTAGAAAAAATGATAAAAATGATGTTCATAAGAGGATATTTATTATATAATATACTTGAAAATATGAGAAGATAAAATCAGTAAAATATAGAAAATAATCGGGGGTGTTACAAGTGAAGGTATGTGCGCAATGTGGAACAAAAATCGGTAGAAAGGACAGATTTTGTGGCAAATGCGGTGGGACGATCTTTAATGAAACATCTGCAAAAACAAAGTTCTGTGTATATTGCGGCGTTGCGATGGACGCTAAGGCAAAGTTCTGTCCCAAATGTGGTAAATCCAATGAAGGAGATATTTCTCTATCATTTTTAAGTGAGAAGAAGGAGGTTCCGGAAGAGTTGGAACTGGACTTTCTGAAAGAATCGCAACAGCCTGTTGAGAACAAGGAACCTGTGTTTACTGTTCAGCCAGTGGAATCAAAGCCGGAACAGGAAGCGGCATGGCAGGAAGAAGAAAAGCGTAGGATAGAGGAAGAAGAAGCTGTTCGGAAAGCAAGGGAAGAATTCAAACGCGCTGAGGAGGAACTCAGAAAGGCGGAGCAGGAGGCAGCGCGTAAGTTTGAGGAAGAACGCGCCAGGGCGGAAGAAGAACGTAAGCGCGCCGAGGAAGAAGCGGCACGTAAGGCAGAAGAAG
>CAMWHY010000078.1 GCA_947174185.1 uncultured Lachnospiraceae bacterium
AATATCTACGCATTTCACCGCTACACTAGGAATTCCACTTACCTCTCCTGCACTCTAGCTCAACAGTTTCCAATGCAGTTCCGGGGTTGAGCCCCGACCTTTCACATCAGACTTGCTATGCCGTCTACGCTCCCTTTACACCCAGTAAATCCGGATAACGCTTGCCCCCTACGTATTACCGCGGCTGCTGGCACGTAGTTAGCCGGGGCTTCTTAGTCAGGTACCGTCATTTTCTTCCCTGCTGATAGAGCTTTACATACCGAAATACTTCTTCACTCACGCGGCGTCGCTGCATCAGGGTTTCCCCCATTGTGCAATATCCCCCACTGCTGCCTCCCGTAGGAGTTTGGGCCGTGTCTCAGTCCCAATGTGGCCGTTCACCCTCTCAGGCCGGCTACTGATCGTCGCTTTGGTAGGCCGTTACCCTGCCAACTGGCTAATCAGACGCGGGTCCATCATACACCACCTCAGTTTTTACCACTGCACCATGCGGTCCTGTGGTCTTATGCGGTATTAGCAGAAATTTCTCTCTGTTATCCCCCTGTGTATGGCAGGTTACCCACGCGTTACTCACCCGTCCGCCACTAATTCATATATCACTAGGTTTCAATATGAATCCGTTCGACTTGCATGTGTTAAGCACGCCGCCAGCGTTCATCCTGAGCCAGGATCAAACTCTCTAATAATTAGTTCTTTCCTCTTTCAGTCATTTGCTGACTTCTTTTTTTCTGTCCCCAATTTACTTGGTTTTCATTCTCTGAATAATTTCTCTTTGAAATTTTCAGGGTCGCATTACTGTTTATTTGTCAAGGTGCTTGATTGAAACATCACTTTGCTTCAATCACGGATTTCATCCTTCCGAAATCCATCTGAAAGCTGTATCGCTTTCAACGGAGAAGGAGGGATTTGAACCCTCGCGCCGCTATTAACGACCTACTCCCTTTCCAGGGGAGCCCCTTCGGCCAGCTTGGGTACTTCTCCAAATACTGGTTCGTATAAGTTTTATACTTCCGTTGGGGAGGTTCTTAGCGGAGAGGATGGGATTCGAACCCATGTGCCCGTGAAGGCAAACGGTTTTCAAGACCGCCTCGTTATGACCGCTTCGATACCTCTCCAAATGCGTTCGCCTTTTGTCAGCGCAAGAATTATCATATCAAAAGCTTTGCGCACTGTCAACAACTTTTTTCAAATTTTTCAAAAATTTTTAAATTTTAATTTTTGATGCTTTTTATCAGGCTTTCTGCGATCCAGATATCCTCCGGTGTGGTGATTTTCATATTGGTATAAGCCCCCTCCGAAATCCTAACGTCATGGGATGTTATCGTTTCCACTGCCATAGCATCATCCGTAATGGCGATCCCCTTCTTTTTCAAATCCTCTTCCTGCCTGATCAGCCCTTCATAGGCATCCTTAATTAAGGAAAAACGAAATGTCTGCGGCGTCTGCATCTGATACAATGTGGACCGCCTTGGCGTAAACGTTACCCTGCCCGAGCCATCCACCTGCTTGATGGTATCCTTGACCGGCACGGCAGCCACACAGGCATCATACTCTTTTACGCATCGATAAGCATCGTCCAATATATCCTGTGTCAAAAACGGACGTGCGCCATCGTGGATAAAAAGATAATCGCAATCTTCCACCTGACAGATTCCGTTCCAAACAGAGTGATAACGTTCTTTTCCGCCTGCCACGATGGATGTCACTTTTTGCAGACCATATTTTTCTACGATCTCTTTTCTGCAATATTCTATCTCATCTGCAGAAGTTACCAGTATGATCCGATCGATAAAACTCTCTTCTATCGTTTTTAAACTGTAATAAAGGATCGGCTTACCGTCCAGCAAAAGATACTGTTTGGGCCGGTCCGCATTCATCCTTTTTCCTTTTCCCGCAGCGAGTACGATTGCGACATTTCTATTCATATGCATATTTACCTCATTTTAATCTTCCTTCCGAAGCGTTTAGCCACAGGACGATGCAAATTTCAGATTCGGCACCGCATTCAGATCCCATCCGTGCCGCACCCCATTGAGATATTCATAATATCCCGCAACACCGATCATCGCAGCATTATCCGTACAATAAACCGGAGCCGGGCAGTACAAACGGATACCGCGTTCATCGCATGCCTTCTGCATCGCTGCGCGCAGATGCTGGTTGGACGCCACGCCGCCTGCCAAGGCAAAATTTTTCTCATCTACATCCTTTAACGCCTCCATGGAATGTTCCACCAATACGTCGATTACCGCCTTTTGAAAAGATGCAGCCACATCTGCGCGGTTCACCTGCTCTCCTTTCATCTCGCAGGAATTCAGATAATTTAATACTGCAGATTTCAACCCGCTGAAAGAAAAATCGTAGATAGAATCCTCCACCTTTGCTCTCGGAAATACAATCGCTTCCGGATCACCCTCCGAAGAAAGTTTATCGATCTTAGGTCCTCCGGGATATCCCAGCCCTATTGCACGCGCAACCTTGTCAAATGCTTCTCCTGCCGCATCATCTCTGGTCCTGCCTAAAATCTCATATCGTCCGTAATCCATGACCCTTACCAGATGCGTATGTCCACCGGAAACCACCAGCGAATGAAACGGCGGCACAAGTTCCTCATGATCGATAAAATTAGCGCAGATATGCCCCTCAATATGATGCACCCCAACAAGCGGCAGACCCGAAGCAAATGCAATCGCTTTTGCTGCAGACACGCCAACTAACAAAGCCCCGACAAGACCGGGGCCATAAGTTACCGCAATCGCCGTAATATCCTTTAATGAAACTTCAGCCTGCTGCAGGGCCTCCTCTATTACCTGATTAATCTTCTCCATATGCTTTCTGGAAGCAATCTCTGGTACAACTCCGCCATAAAGTGTGTGGATATCAATTTGTGAAGCGATCACATTGGACAGCACCTTCCTTCCGTTTTTCACAACTGCAGCTGCCGTCTCATCGCAGGAACTTTCTACCGCTAAAATTAATATATCTTTCCCCATCTTCTCGCTCCATAGTATTTCTATATTAAGTATTTTCTATTTACCCAATCTCTGCACCGGCATCGGAAGTTCCGGTTTCTACATCGGCGCCCTCTTCCTTATCCTCCACCAACTCAAATCCTAAGATCTTCCAATGACCCTCATCATCCTTGCGCATGATAAAAACTTCCTTGGAAAGCTGATTCACCGTACCTGACCTTAAAGTGTAAACAGAATATAATCTTGCACATTCACGACCCTCATAAGTAAAATAATAAACATCTGTCGCCGGCGTCACAGCGCTTCTAAGTATCGTAATATTGCCCGCCTCAAAGGTAGCTATATCATTTTTTAAATCGTTAAGATAATCCTCCTGGGACTGATTCATGATCAATTCCAGATCATATAATGACCTCGCCTCCAATGCCAGCTGTTCCAGTTCATTATCCGTGTATTTTTCATTATAAAAGCACGCCGTAATCTCATTATAATACTTAAGCACCTGTACCGGCGTGGAAGGATACTCGCGATAATCAGCTCTTACAAGAAGTTCCTGTACCACCGTCATTTCCTCCGCAACCTGATCCTCATCTTTTGGAAGCCCACTTCCCGAACGGGACGTCAAATAAAAGTAGTAGCTAAATACCAGCCCTACCATGATCAGCACCATCACTACCGCTTTTATATTGCCTGCACGCTTCATGTTCCCTATCCTTCCTGTATAACCGCTCCTTTATATCAATATATTACATTCCCGGATGTTAATCAAACATATTCAAAATTATTCTTCGTCAAATAAAAGATCCACCGATTTCCCATCCCTGCCGGCTTTAGCAGCGTGAAATATCTTTCTTACTTCTGCCATATACGGCTCCGGTCTTATCAGCGACGGACTGTAATGCGTCAGCCACAGCTCCTTAACATCTGCCCGCCTCGCCATATCTGCCGCCTCATAAAATGTCATATGCTTATAAGCCTTCGCCTTGTCCAGCTTATCCGCCTCACCGTACATCCCCTCGCAGATAAACAGATCCGCTCCTTCTGCATGACGCACGATACTTTCCGTCGGTCTGGAATCCGTACAATAAGTAACCTTGAGGCCACGACGGTCCGGTCCCATAACCATATCCGGCGTATAAGTATGCCCCCCGTCCGTGATCGTCTCACCGTGCTGCAAACGGTTCCAGAATGGCAGCGGTATCTCCAATTCCTTCGCCTGCGCTGCATCAAATCTTCCTTTGCGCTCTACAATAATACTATATCCATAACAGATAATGTTGTGATTGACCTTAAATGCCTGAATATAAAATCCATCCAATTCAATCTTCTCTTCAGCATCCTTCAATTCCCTGTATCTGATCGAAAACGGCAGTTCCGGTGCGATCACACGCAAAGAATCCACCACCCGGGCCAGTCCCTTAGGACCGATCAGAAGCAGCGGTTCCTTTCGTTCAGCATTTCCCATTGTCAACAGCATCCCCGGAAGACCACTGATATGATCCGCATGATAATGTGTAAAACATATAACGTCGATGGGGTTAGGACTCCAGCCTTTCTCCTTCATGGCAATCTGCGTCCCCTCGCCACAGTCGATCAATATACTCTTTCCATTATATCTAGCCATCATCGCTGTCAGCCATCGACCCGGCAGCGGCATCATCCCACTGGTTCCTAAGAGACATACGTCTAACATTACTTTCTGATTTCCTTATCTTGTTAAATAGTCCTACTGTCTACAGGCAGTCCACTCCTATCATTTTACACTATTTCATTCGATTCTTCAATCTCAACAGGAATATTAAATTTTTTGATGATCTCATCATAACAGGACTCGCATAAATCAAAACGATGAATCTGTCCATCTTTATTAGAAAAATAACCAAATTTTTCCAGACAGGAACACAACCCTTCTTTCACAATACCATTTTCCACAAGAATATTCCTGCCACAGGCATTGCACTTTACATGCTGTAATTCATTTTTCATTTCATCTGAATAAATACGCATATTTTTTCCTCCCAAACAAAAGCTGCACATCTACAGCCGTTTCTGATGTACATCACTACGTATTTATTATAATTACTTCTCTGCAACAATCCTAGCGGTAATATGTGTCAGTGTTTCCACTTTATCACAACATTTCCGCCATTGCCCATAGGGATCTCTCTATCGGATCATCATATTCCCCGCCAGTCCGTGCAACCGTCTCTACCGCTTCCGCATGATTACGGCGTCCTCCACCGGCATATCATAGAATGCAGGACGAATGCCTTCCTCCACAAATCCCAGCTTCCGGTACAAAGCAATAGCCGGTGCGTTGCTCTTCCTTACTTCCAGAGTGTATTCCCGCACGCCTTCCCTTTCTGCCCTCCGCATCAGTTCCGTCAGCATCCTGTACCCAATCCCCTGATTTCTCGCATTCTCGCTGACTACGACGTTAGTGATCCCGCCTTCCTCCAATGTACGGATCAAACCACACATGCCAAAGATACGCTGGCTTTCCTCGTCTACCGCTACCAGATATTGATAATAGTCTTTTTCCAGTGCATCAGCAAATGCTTCCTTACTCCACGGGCGGCTGAAATTCTGCGCTTCCAATGCTGCTGCCTGTTCCAGATCGTCTGGCTGCATCTGTCGTATCAGCATGATTTCATCGCTCCCTGCTCCGCTTCCATACGCTCCCTTTCCGCCTGGGAAAGCCGCAAATATTCCGGGGCATGCTCCGCCGCGCGCTGAATCTTCCCTTCCGCAAAATATACCGCTCCGAGCACTGCAACGTTAGCAGCCCGCTGCCTGTTGCAGTGTGGCGGGGCAAAAGAAAACGGAATCGTTGTTCTCTCTATGATCGCATCCTGATAGACAGGAACCCCATCCCCTAAAAAGATCACTTCTTTTTGCATTTCATTCAATCTCTGGATCAAATCCTCCACTGCAACCGCACAGGCATCCTGAATCACTTTCAGACGGTAAGCGACTCTGCCACCCTGCCAAGGCGCCATCTGCCCATCCTGCGCCCGTTCAAATGTGTAGATCCCACAATACACCTGGCTGCGCCTTGCATCCATGATCGGACAGATCAGCTTGTCCGAACCATAAAAATGATACGCCATGGCATCCGTGGTCGGCACGGAAATGACTGGTACATCCATGGTCCATGCCAGTCCCTTTGCTGTTGCAGAGCCGATCCTAAGCCCAGTAAAGGAACCAGGTCCTCCTGCTACCGCAATAGCGTCCACGGTATCCAGTTCCAGCTCCGTCATATCCTTTAATTCCTCTAGCATGGGAAGAAGCGTTTGGGAATGCGTCTTTTTATGATTGATCGTATATTCCCCGACCAGCTCTCCATCCTGCACGATGGCAGCGCTCGCTACCAGTCCCGAACTGTCCAATGCTATAATTTTCATTCCGGCATCCCCTCTGCTCTGATCCTTCTATAATCGGATCCCCGATCCGTCTGTTTCTCAATCGTAATATGAACATGTTCTTCCGGAAGCAGTTCCCGAATCAACTCCGCCCATTCAATCATGCAGACGCCATCGCCATAAAAATAATCCTCAAAACCAACTTCGTACATTTCATCAGGATCTTCAATTCGATAGACGTCAAAATGATAAAAAGGAAGTCTCCCGTCCCGGTATTCCTGTATGATAGTAAACGTCGGCGAAACCACCTGCTCCATTACACCCAGCCCTTTTGCAATCCCCTGCGCCAACACTGTCTTTCCTGCGCCAAGATCGCCGTCCACACAGATCACCGTGCCAGGAAGCGCCTGTTTACCGATCTTTACACCAAGCGCCAGTGTTTCCTCCCTTGTCGTCGTCTCTATCACCATATCCTATCCTTACCCTTGTTTTCCTACTGCATTTTAGTTGAAGTCCGCCTCTAGTATCTGATCTTCACCCGTTTAGGATCCATATTTTCTACAATCACCGCAATCAGTGCTGCTGTATATTCCCCCAGATCCGCCCGTGGAAAGATCGTCGCGTTCTGCTTTCCGGTATATACGACGATACTTTTTCTCGTGGATACCGCCTTCAGACACTGTTCCCAGGAAACACACTCTGTCTGTTCTCCCTGAGATACACTGATACCCTCCCGGTTCACAACATAATGCAGCGGCTTTTTAAATGCCTCTGTCATCTGCATCTGCATAGCAGCTCTGTACCTCAAATGAACCGGCAGATAAAAGATCAGCAAAATTCCCATGATCAGATATAACGGGAACTGCGTCCTGACAAATACCACGATACCCAAAAACCCAAAGCATGTCCCTAAAATTCCGGACGCGCCGGAATAGGCATGATTTAACAAATAATCATACAAGATCCCTGCACTCATATGAACATCCAGCGTCACTTCCTTATTCTTTTCAATCGTATCATCATATTCTTTTACTGAATCATTATCTTCCATCATTTCTATTCCTGCTTATCCGTTCATTATTAATCAGTTATCCGCACAAATTACCGCAATCATAAATAACCTATAATATAATAACAGGAATTGCGTACATACGCAATTCCTATCTTATAAGATTTACCTTTTAAAATTTGAAACCTTCATCGCCCTCTTTACTCGTGCCGCAGCGCCTCAATCGGACTTAATTTTGCCGCATGCCTTGCGGGATAGATACCGAAGAATATTCCCACGGCGGAAGAAAAGAGACTTGCGCCCAATATCGTTGAACCGGAAACCATCGCACTGAATCCAATCAGTTTTCCAACCCCGACCGCGCCAAAATAACCAATCAGGATTCCTATGATTCCTGCGATCAGCGTAATGATCGCCGATTCGCATAGGAACTGGAACATAATGGAACCTGTCTTTGCTCCCAGCGACTTTCTGATACCGATCTCCCTTGTACGCTCTGTCACGGATACCAGCATGATGGTCATAACGCCGATACCGCCCACCAGCAAGGATATCCCCGCGACAAACACCACAAAGATCGTGATCATGTCAAGCACACTGTTGACTTCCTCCATTGCGGAATTAAAGTCCTCTACCTGGATCCTGTTATCGCCCCGGCAGTTATGTCTTGCCTCCAGAATAGATAATACCTGGGTGGTTATCCGGTTCGTATCGGCAAGCATATCGCTAAAGATATAGAATCCTTGAAAACGCAGCTCCGTATCCCATCCGAGCATCTGGTAATATGTCGTCAACGGCATCTCCAGTTCTACATCATCCATATAATACATCATATTATACATGGCAGACTGGTTGTCTTTCCTAACGCCGACAATCGTAAAATCCCTGACCTGATCATACAACGTCAGCTCAAATGTCATGCCGACTACATCCGCCGTTCCAAACAGGTTCACCGCACTCTGCTCCCGCAGCACACATACCGCCTTGGAGTCGTCCACTTCTTCTCTTGTAAAATATCTTCCATACAGCATCGGATCCTTGAAATAATTTTCCAGACTCTCATTACCCATATAAGTATATGCGGTAAACGTCCCCTTGCTGCCCGTAGCATCACCATACGCGCTCCACACCGGCGTGATGCCGTTGATCCCCTCTACCTTTTCCTGCAGTACATCCATATCTTCAAATGTAAAATCAATAAATTCATTGTCATCCGAATTCTGCACTGAACGAATATAGATCTGCCCTCCGGCAATATCACTAAGCGTCCCGTTGATCTCCGCCTTGATTCCATTGCCCACCGATATGATCAGAATCACGGAAGAGACGCCGATGATGATTCCAAGCATTGTCAGAAAGGTACGCACCTTATTGGAGCGGATATTCATCAATGCCAATTTAACATATTCGACTAATTGTGCCATTTTAATAACCATGCCTTTCCAAAACAAAAACGAATTTATTCGTTTTTTAGTCCTCCATGCCCATCATATCATAATTCATTGTAACTACCGGAACGCCGTCTGCCAAAGTGCCGGAAACCATCGTGATCACTTCCTCGCCTTCCTGCAGCCCTTCCAGGATCTGAATCTCCGTACTGGAAGAGATTCCTGTAGTAACATAACGCATCCTCGCAATACCGTCTTCGACCACATAACAGAAGTCCCCTGTCCGGTCAGTGTTGACCGCCTCTACCGGCACCAGCAGGGCGTTATCTTCCGTCGCCGTCGTGATCTTCACCTTGCCATCAACTCCAAGATATACCCCGTCATCAGGATTTAATATGGTAACCTCTGCCATAACCATAGAAGAACCAGCATCATTGCTCGTCGCCATATGATCGATATGGGTCAGCTCACCCTCATACTCATTTCCTGTGATCGTCACAACTGCCGACTGTCCTACCGCCAGATCCTCCAGATCATACTTACTTGCGCCAAAGCGCACCACCAGTTCCTCACTGGACTCCACTGTGATAAGAACCGTCCCTTCTCCCACGCGGGCACCCTCTGTTACGCTAATGCTGGTAACAACGCCGTC
This sequence comes from uncultured Lachnospiraceae bacterium, assembly GCA_947174185.1. Taxonomy (GTDB): domain Bacteria; phylum Bacillota; class Clostridia; order Lachnospirales; family Lachnospiraceae; genus NK4A136. Next base: position 9,384 of record CAMWHY010000078.1, read on the forward strand.
AAATTCTGCAGTAATGCCGTCCAATGCCGTCTCCAGACGTTGCAGTTTATCCGCTGTCTGAAGATTTAACAGCTCGTTGCCGGTATTCAGAGACGCCACCTCATTATTATTTAAAATGGCATTTTCCGCGGCATCGCGTTCCGCCTGTGCCCTGCTCAGCTCCGTCTGCATCTCCTGAAGGTCCTTTTGCGCGATCTCCAAGAGCTCATCCTTGTTGTCCGCCGCTTCAAAATTCTGCAGCAGCGTACTTTCCGTCTGCAATTGCTGCAGACGCATGTTATTGGACATGATCTCTCTCTCATAATAATTGATCTGATCCCTGATATCATTTGCATTACCGGAATCCATCTGTCCCTGCAGTTTACTGATCTCCCGCTGATAAGACAGATTCGTAATGTTCAGGCTTTCGCTCTCATACAGAATTGCCTCCTGACGTTCCTGACGCTCCGCTTCAATGCCGTCTTTCAGTCCGTCGATGTACTGCTCCTGCGTCTCGATCAGCGCTTCATAATTTGCCACATCAGCCACCGCCTGATTATATGTGGCGCGATGCTCCTGATTATTCTGCACTCTTGCAAGATAGGAGGAATTATCAACATCAAAAGACATAGTCGCCTGCGCAATGGCAAGCATGATGTCGTCCTCATCAAATTCAATCAGCCGCTCCCCTGCCGAGACCGTATCACCTACCTTGACATTTACTGCAGCAATCTTTAATGAAGTATCTGCATAATAAGTCCTTGACGTCTCGCTTTTCACCACGCCGCTCGTTCCAATCGTAGCGATGATCTGTCCGCTGCTGACAGTAGCGCTGGTAACGAACTCCGGCGCCGTGCCTCCAGACATGGAATTTACTACGATCGATCCAATAACAATGACCGCGATCACTCCCAAAACGATCCATTTCCCAATCTTTTTCTTTTTACGTCTTTTCTTCTTTTCTGCCATGACTGTTTCCTCTCCTTTTTTCTTACAGCCGCTTTTCGTTTTTGTTTGTACCGGCTGCATCATTTATGTTATTCTTTTCCCATCTTTACTCTGGGCCGTGATCCATATTCTCACTATTTTGAACTGTTTCCATTTCTTTCTTTCCGGTATCAGACTCTATCCTGCCATCACGGATCTTGATAACCCTGTCTGCCCGCCTGGCAATATCATTGTCATGCGTAATGATAATGACGGTTCGCCCCTCCTTATGAAGATTTTTCAAAATTCCAAGAATCTCTTCACTGGAAGCGGAATCCAGATTACCGGTAGGCTCATCCGCCAGTATGATGGGCGGAGCCTGTGCAATGGCTCTCGCAATCGCCACACGCTGCTGCTGCCCGCCGGACATTTCAGAAGGTTTATGATCCATACGATTGCTCAGACCAACCTTTTCCAAGGCAGTGACCGAAAGTTCTTCCCTGTCCCTGCCTGAAACGCCGCGGTAGATCAACGGCAATTCCACATTCTCAAATGCCGTCAATGTTGCAATCAGATTAAATCCCTGAAAAATAAAACCAATCTCCTTATTCCTGATATCCGACAGTTCATTATCTGAAAGATCAGATACATCTTCTCCGTTCAATATGTACTGCCCGCTTGTCGGCACATCCAAACACCCCAGCATATTCATCAGCGTGGATTTGCCGGAGCCGGACTGACCGATGATCGCCACAAATTCATTGCGGTCAATGGATAGATTGATTCCATCCAACGCCCTGACTTCGTTTTCGCCCGGATTGTAAATCTTATGCATGTCGTGAATTTCTATTAATGAGCTCATGCTGTTTCCTTTCTGTATTTTTTCTTCTCAATTGCCTATCCCTTTTTCTGTTTCCTAACATCAATGTGCTTTCATCAAAACAACCAGACTGCATTATACTTTGTTTTTCATCTCTTTACTATATATAACGATTAAAGTTCAAAATATTTTCAAAATTTTTCAATTTTATTCCAATTATTTTAATATTTTCTATTTCCGGCGTTTTTGCACGCAATCCGCCAGCAGATATTCTATCTGCCCATTGATGGAGCGGAAGTCGTCCTCCGCCCATTTTGCCAGTTCCTCCCACAGCTTTGGAGAAAGCCGAAGCAGGATCTGCTTCTTGGCTTTCTCCATCTCCTTCACATTCTTCTGACGCCGGATCAGCTCCTTCTCTTTACTGGCAATCGCCGCTTCCAACTCATCCAGCTTGGCAAGCCGTTCCCGAAGGCGTTGTTCTTCGGCTGTCATTTCATTTCTATTTGCTGCACTGTACTGCGCTGACTTTTCCTGCATGAAATCCCTACTTTCCAACTAATAAATACTGCCGCTGTTAATGATCGGCATCGCATCCTTATTGCCGCACAACACCACCATCAGATTGCTGACCATGGCAGCCTTGCGATCCTCGTCAAGCATCACGATCTCCTCTTCTCCCAGCTGTTCCAGTGCCATTCTTACCATACCGACTGCACCCTCCACGATCTTCTGACGCGCCGCAATGATTGCCACCGCCTGCTGCTTCTGAAGCATCGCCGCTGCAATTTCTTCCGCATAAGCAAGATGGGTAATCCGCACTTCCTTGATCTCAATCCCCGCTTCCTCGACTCTCTCCTGCAGTTCCATCTTCATCTTATCCGCAATCTCCTGACTGCTGCCGCGGAGCGTCTTTTCATCAGTATCCTCCTCCATGGTGTCATAGGGATAAAGCCGCGCATTATTTCGGATAATCGTATCGCATTGTATGGAAAGATAAATTTTGTAATTTTCCACGTTAAATACCGCTTTCGTCGGATCGACCACCTTCCAGATGACCACCGCTCCGATGATTACAGGATTACCCAGCGCATCGTTGACCTTCTGCTTACGATTGCTTAGCGTCATGGTTTTGGTGGAAATCTTTTTATCATAACTTGAAGTTGCATTATCACCATTACCGCCCGCCCCTTCACGGCTCGACTTCATATAAGCGTCCACCATCTCTCCAACCACAGATTTTGCGGAAGGATTATAGCTTACCGCAAAAGGATTAATAAAATAAAATCCTGCATTTTTGATCGTTGCGTAATATTTTCCAAACAGGGTATATACTGCCGCCTCGTTGGGATGGAGGACTTTCAGCCCGCAGACCATCACGCCAAATACCACAAGCATAAACAGACAAACCACAACCACGATTCCCATTCCTCTGCTGCCTCCCAAAACCATCCCTGCGACGGATAATACGGCTCCTAAGATGATTCCCAACAGCGCGATCCCGCCATTGGCTTTACTGATCTCCCGTTCTTTCACGATTTCTGTCTTATTTTCATTGGATTCCTTATTCATAGTCTCCTCCTCTGCTGAAGAATAATATCTCTCTTCATAATGATATTATTTTGATATCATTATAATATTACTTTTTAAAATATTTGTCAATTATTAATTTCCGGATTGTCAGGCAGGAAAAGTCTTTCCTATTTCCATGCGCATCAAAAAAGCGCATGAGATCGATTGTGAAACTCTCATACGCTTTCCTGCAATAGACCGCAAAATCCGCTTTAATATGTTCCCTTAATGATCGGCGATATCTTCTTATAGATCAGGAGCGTGATCAATACGCTGCCCAGGCCCTTAACCAGTGTAAACGGAGCATTAAAGACGATCAGACATCCCAGCAGCCCATTTACATTCGGGTTGATTGCCTGATACGCCGCAACGATCGCGTCGATGGGCATGAACTTCGCATATACAGGATATGTCAGAAAATAATTAGAAGGGATGGATACCAACGCCATTACCAAAGCGCCCGCAATCGAACCGATGACCGCTGTCTTCCGGCTCTTTTTACTTTTGTAGATCATACCTGCGGTAAATACAAAGGATGCGCCCAGAATAAAGTTAGACAGCTCCCCCACGCCGCCTGTCGTCGACCGCATCAGATGAATCAGATTTTTCACCAGACAGATCAGCACACCTTCCACCGGTCCCAGAGCAAATGCTCCGATCAATGCCGGCAGCTCCGAAAAGTCCATCTTGATAAAGTCCGGGATCAACGCCGGGATCGAAAAATCAAACATCATGATCACATATGCCAGCGCCGAGAGCATACCGATCATGGTAATCTTTCTCGTCTTCCCGCCCAAACGCGCTTTCTGCTCCTTCTCCCGCCGCTCCGCACTTTTTGCTTCACTACCACTCATATCAATTCTCCTTTCAAATTAAGAAATCATTGTGTAAGAGAATATCTTCTGTCAAATAAAAATAACCCCGAAGCCAAAGCTTCAGGGTTTTCCTTACACGAAAAAATGCCTATCACATTCCTGCCTAACAAAAGGCAGTCGCATAACGATACATTTCATCTTCTTCCATCCAGACTTTACTGTCGGTTCCGGATTCACACCGGATCAGCCGCTTACGCAGGTCGTGGACTCATGCAGATATTTTATAAAACTAACGTCTCTGCCATCACCACCGGTAGGGAATTGCACCCGACCCTGAAGATATGCTCTTATTTACGAACATCATTATAACTTATTATATGTAGTAA
>CAMWHY010000079.1 GCA_947174185.1 uncultured Lachnospiraceae bacterium
GTCAAACTGCTGGCCCAGCTGCGTCTCAAATCGAATCTGTCCGGAATTCAGCAACCCGTATAGCTGCTTTAATTCCTCCGGTTTATTGACATTATATTTCTGTCTTAATTCCTCTATTATTTTTTGATCCCGTATAGCCCCCGGTGAGCTGTCCTGCCTTCGGTTTCCGGAACCCGTATTTCTGTTTTTTCCATTCGTCATTTCGTTCACCGAATCATTATGTAGCAACTGACTAAGATATTATACACCTTTTTTCTTCATTTTTCCATAAAATCTTGTCAAATGATTTAATTAATTTCATTAATCCATATCTATGCATTGCAGAACCATATTTTATGATCTCCTGCCGCCTTGTCATCCATAGTATCATTTTACAACAGATCAAAATATTTGCAAGGGGTTTTACCTCTGGCATATTTTAACAGCGGCATTTATTATTTTGGGCAATAGGATTTGCCGGAATTGGAACCATTTTCTATTCCGGTCATAAGATATACCATAAATGTTTCATAAGGAGTAAATATTATGAGTGATTTATCAGCTACCCAGTGTGGGTGCTCAGGCAGTGGCAGAAGTGGCTGTGGTTGTGGAAACTGGATCTGGATTATCCTGATCATCTTTTTCCTGAACAACTGTAGCGGTTTAGACACCCAGGATGACTCCTGCGGATGCGGATGTGGTGGCAGCGGATTAAGCAATCTTTTCGGCGGCAACGGCAACGGCTCCTGCTGTGAATTGATCATCCTCCTGCTCGTACTCTCCAGCTGCTGCGGCAATTAACTTTTCAGGCTGCTGCTAATGTGAGTGAATTTCTACCAAAGCAAAAGGGGGCTGCCTTTCGGCAGCCCTTTTGCATCTATGCGTCAATGGAATTTTGCGTGGAATATCCTTTGTTTTTCATTTTTACTTTGGGCAGCTCATAAACTATAACAGAAACAGGGTAAAGGCTTATATACATGGAAGATTTACACCATAATAAAATCGACGATCTGGACCGCCGCTGCAGTAATGATATTACTATCCTACTGAAAGCGCTCTCTCTCTTTCTCCCATCTGACAGACAGCCGGAACTACTTCTGTTGGTCAAATTCATGGAGATACAGCAGCTTATACAATGGATGCGAACTCCCCACAAACGCTGTGACCCCATGGGAATCGACGACTATGAACAGGTATTTGCCGCAATCAGACCGTCCCTGACCGAGCCGACTGCCCAAATGATTGAACAGTTTATCAACATGGCTTCCATGTTCCGGATGTATCAGCAGATGAAGGATATGATGGAGGTACTTGGACCGCTTTCTGCTGATAACATTTTCCAAAGCTGTTCCGACACAGCAGACGACGGCTTAAACACCACCTCTGACGCCACAGACGACAACATCCAAAACAGCTCCGGTAACGGCAGTATGCACTCCGGCGGCATGAATCCAGGGATGATGGAAATGTTAAAGAGCATGGTTCCGCCTGAAAATCAGGCAATGGTTGAAATGCTGATGCAGATGAATACCCCATCATAATCTATCACCACAATCTATCACAATTTATAGAAAGGAAGGACTGACACATGGAACAAGATATCTGGAAAAACATTAAACTTCCGGAAGATATGTCAAAAGAAAAAATAGATTTTTTGACACAGGCAATTGAGGGCAGCCAAAACCTGAAAAAACAGGAGCTGCTTCCCTATCTCACCCGCCTGATACGGGTTTCAAAAGAAAAGCAGCTCACTTTTACGGATGCTGAAATCCAATTTATCATTGCAGCCATCCGAAACAATTCCTCACCGGAACAAAATAAATATATCGATCAATTAATGCAGGAGAGCCAAAAACATCACTCTTCCCGGTAACCCTCCGCTACCGCTTCCGCCCTTGCCTTGACCTCCTTCTCCTGTACGTCGCCCGGAGCCTGTTCATAGCGGGCAAGCACATACTCATAACTGCCTCTGCCGCCCGTCATGGAACGCAGATCGGTACAGTAACCGGATAAGCAGGACATCGGGATCTCTGCCTCGATCACCTGCTTGCCGTTTCCGGTGGGATTCATGCCAAGCACGCGGCCTCTTCTCTTATTCAGGTCACCCATAATATCACCGGTATAATTATCAGGCACGGTAACTTTCAGGGATGCGATCGGCTCTAATAATACCGGGGTCGCTTCCATAAATCCCTTCTTAAATGCCTGCATCGCAGCAACCTTAAATGCCATTTCAGAAGAATCCACCGGATGATAGGAACCATCGTAAAGGATACCCTTTACGCCTACTACCGGATACGCCGCCAATGGTCCGCGGATAACCGCTTCCTGCAGTCCTTTTTCTACCGCGGGGAAAAAGTTCTTCGGTACGGCGCCGCCTACTACCTCCTGAGTAAATTCGTAAGCCTCTTCCAGATTTCCGGAGGGTTCAAATCTCATCTTGACATGACCATACTGGCCGTGACCGCCACTCTGTTTTTTATACTTATATTCTACATCCGATTTCTTGCGGATCGTCTCCTTATAAGCAATCTTCGGCTTACTAAGCTCTACCTCGACTTTATATTCATTCAACATTCTGGATACGACTGTCTCCAGATGCGGCTCGCTGATACCGTAGATTAATGTCTGCCGGTTCTCACTGTCATTGACGATCTTCAGGGTCTGATCCTCATGGCTCATCTTCTGAAGCGTCTGTGCTACCTTATCCACATCAGCCTTATTTTTCGGTTTATAGCGAAGATATGTATAAGGCGTGGATATTTCATATTTACCATACTGAATCGGATTGGCCTTCGTAGAAAGGGTATTGCCGGTTCTTGCAGCAGTCAGCTTCGCAAGCGCACCGATATCCCCGGCATGCAATTCCTTTACTTCAATCGGCTTGCTGCCTTGCAGGACATACATCTTTCCGATCTTCTCCTCTATCTCCTTCTCTTTATTATATAGAAGATCATCCGTCTTTAATACACCTGACATCACTTTGATCAGCGAATACTTACCGATGAACGGATCTACGATCGTCTTCCAGATATATGCAGATTTTACCTTAGAAAAATCATAGTTTGCATGGAAGATCTCATTCGTCTTTAAACTGATACCTGCAACCTCCTTATTCATTGGACTGGGCATCAATTTTACAATATCGTCCAACAAGGTATAAGTACCCTGACAAAGGATATTGGAGCCCATGGAGATCGGTACAATGCTGCAACTATTTACGCTGATTCGAAGGGCAGCCCTAATCTCGTCCTCCGAAAACGTTTCGCCGGAAAAATAACGTTCCATAAGATCCTCGCTGGTTTCCGCAACTGCTTCCATTAAAAGTTCTTTATACTGGTTCAGATATTCTACGCTGTAATCTGGGATCTCGCAGTCAACAACCTCCTTGCCGACCCATTTCTGCGCTTTCTCGCTAATGACATTGACATAGCCCACAAACTTTTCATTTTCCCTGATTGGCAGATGCAGCGGAGCAATCCTCTTTCCGTAACGTTCTGTCAAATCTTCTACGACATTCTTATAGGATGCGTTATCTACATCCATATCCGTTACGAAGAACATACGCGGCAGATTATTCTTCTCGCAAATTTCCCAAGCCTTCTCTGTACCAACTTCCACACCAGCTTTTCCTGATACCACGATGATTGCCGCATCCGCAGCACTGACCGCCTCTTCCATTTCCCCTACAAAGTCAAATCCCCCCGGTGTATCTAAAACATTGATCTTACAGTCACTCCATTCCAAAGGAATCACACTTGTGGAAATAGAGGTATGACGCTTCTGTTCCTCTTTGCCAAAGTCAGAGATGGTATTGCCATCCTCAACTTTCCCCATACGTGACGTCAGTCCTGCAAGATACCCCATCGCTTCTGCAAGACTCGTCTTTCCTGCACCGCCATGACCAAGTAAAACCACATTTCTAATCTTTTCAGTTGTGTAAACATTCATGTAAATAACCCTCCAATCCCATAATTGGGAATATTCTTGGGCAGTCATCCTGTTATTCTTCTGCCCTTTTTATTCCATAAGTATATTTTACTAAAAATAATAGGATATTACAACAAGGAATTGTGCATTTTCTATTTTATTTTGCTTCCTTGACGAGTCTGAAAGGCGATGATATGATAAACAAAGCGTATTACAAACTCAGAGGAGAAATCTCATGGTCCAAAAACATCTTACCTGTACGATTATCGGGCTCGGTCTGATCGGCGGCTCTATCGCCAAAGCAATCAGAAAATATCATCCAGATGCTGATATCCGGGGATATAACCGAAGTCCTGAAAATATCCGGCTTGCCTTGAATGATAAAGTGATCGACTATGCCATGCAGGATGTTGCTGACCATATTGAAGAAAGCGACTATATCTTTCTTTGCTCTCCTGTCGGCATTAATATTGCTAATATTAAGAAAATGCTTCCCCACTTGCCAAAGGACTGCATCTTAACTGACGTTGGAAGCGTCAAAGGAGATATCCACAAGGAGATCGAAGATCTTGGTCTGACAGATCGTTTTATCGGTGGCCATCCTATGGCAGGCAGCGAAAAGACAGGATATGCCCATTCTTCCGATCGGCTCCTTGAAAATGCCTATTATATCCTGACGCCAGGTCGCCTTTTACCTGAAAACCGTTATGAGGAATTCTTCCAGTTTATCGAATCATTACATGCCCTGCCGATCAGATCAGATGATAAAAAACATGATTATGCCACGGCAGCGATCAGCCATGTGCCGCATCTGATTGCCGCAGCATTAGTCAAGCTGGTAGAGGAAAATGATTCTCCCGATCAGTTTATGAAACTAATTGCTGCCGGGGGATTTAAAGACATAACACGGATCGCATCCTCTTCCCCAACCATGTGGGAACATATCTGCCGGAGCAATCAGGAGCAGATCCTGATCCTGTTAAAAAAATATATCAATCAGCTTGATAATCTTTCTAAAGATATCCAGAAAAAAGACTTTCAGAAGATCTATGATCTGTTCGAGACAGCCGGAAGCTATCGAAACAGCCTGAGTGACAAAGCCTCCGGTCCCATTCAGAAAGCATTTCAGCTTTACCTTGACGTTCCGGATGAAGCCGGTGCCATTGCCCGGGTTGCCACTCTCTTAGCAGACCATAATATCAGCATCAAAAATATCGGCATCACGCATAACCGGGAACACTCTGAGGGGGTACTTTATGTCGTCTTTTATGATGAGATCTCTCTGCAGTCCGCCATACCGGTATTAACAAGTGGTCAAAACCACTATACCATATATGATCGTTAAAGGTTCTAATAAAAAGGCTGCCATTAAGGCAGCCTTTTTTCATCCATTTATATATTAACCTAGTTCATTATCATGTAATGTAAAATAGATCTCAATACGCTTCATATCCATCTCCGACATACCGATAAAGATTCCTCCATAAAAGTTCGTATCCTCTCTCGGCATCACACGCACAACCTCTATAAAGGATTGGATTTTTTCCTTGGTCCACAAAGTAAGCTCACACTGATATACAGCTCCGATCGTCAAATCATAATCACAGGTAAAACCAACGCCGCTCTTAGAAACATCCCTCAAATAAATATCAACGGTCTCCGCAGGCTTCTCCGGCTGGTCCAGTCTCTTAAGATAGATCTGGGATTCCAGTTCCAAACGTTTGTCTCTTCTTTTCTCCTGCATAACAATCTCCTTTACCCTATACTATATCCCCAAAACAATCATGTAAAAAATACTTTGCTTGTTATACATCACTAACTGCACATTATTCAAAACATGATTTTAAATTATACCATGTATCGTCAAATCTCGCAAGTATCTATCTGCAAATAACAGAATACTCCTGTAATCTCCCGTATGATTTTTATTTGATGAGCATGCAGTCCCCAAAGGAGAAAAATCGGTATTTCTCCCGAACCGCTTCTTCATATGCTTTCAGGATATGCTCTCGTCCCGCCATCGCGGATACCAGCATAAGCAGTGTTGATTCTGGCAGATGAAAATTCGTAATCAATGCATCCGGCACTTGAAAACGGTATCCGGGATAGATAAAGATCCCCGTATCGCCATTTCCCGCAGCCACCTGTCCATTTTCCCCGGCAGCGCTTTCCACCGTCCGGACGCTGGTAGTTCCCACGCAGATAACGCGCTTTCCCGCCTTTTTCGTCTCATTGATCAGACGTGCAGCCGCTTCCTCCACACGATAAGATTCTTTATGCATATGATGTTCCAGAATATTCTCCGTCTTGACCGGGCGGAAAGTTCCCAGCCCCACATGAAGCGTCACATACGCAAGATGCACTCCTTTATCTTCTATCTTCTGTAACAGTTCCCTGGTAAAATGAAGCCCAGCTGTAGGCGCAGCCGCCGAGCCTTCCTCTTTGGCGTAAACCGTCTGATAACGGTTCTTATCCTGAAGCTTGTGATGAATATAAGGTGGAAGCGGCATTTCTCCAAGCTGGTCTAGGATTTCCTCAAAGATGCCTTCATAAGAAAACTGAATCTTACGATTACCTTCTTCCAGCACCTCTAAAACCGTTCCTTTTAAGATACCATCCCCAAAATTCAGCACCGTACCCGGCTTTGCTTTTTTTCCCGGTCTGACAAGCGTTTCATAACATCCATCAGCAAGACGTTTTAATAACAGGACCTCGATCACTGCCCCTGTTTCCTCTTTCACACTGTAAAGCCTGGCCGGCATAACCTTCGTATCATTTAATACCAGACAATCCCCCGGCTGCAGATAATCCACGATATCATAAAAATGTTTATGTACAACTTCACCGGTTTCTTTATCCAAAACCATCAGCCTGGAAGAAGCGCGATCCGCCAGAGGATCCTGAGCAATCAGTTCCTCCGGCAGATCATAATAATAATCTGATTTATGAAATCCAGTATCCATACCTATATCTTTCTCTTTTTTATCATTCTTATCTTACAAATCATTCTATGAAAATTTACTTGTATATCACGCATTTTTCAGGAACGCGATATACCCCTTTTTGTTCTCATAGATATCGGCCTTACTGATGGCCTCATAAGGTGCATGCATGTTCATCACGGGTACGCCGCAATCGATGACATTCATGCCATACAGCGCCATGATATAAGCGATCGTACCGCCGCCGCCAAGATCCACCTTGCCAAGCTCTGACATCTGATACATCGCACCGGCATCATCCATGATTTTTCTGATCTTGCCGAGATACTCTGCATTGGCGTCGTTAGAACCCGATTTTCCACGGGAACCGGTAAATTTACAAAAGTCAAATCCATACCCCAGCATTGCCACATTTTTCTTATCAAAGCTGGACGCATAGAGCGGATCAAAGCCGCTTGTCACATCGGAGGACAGCATAAAGGAATTGGCAAGCACACGTCTGAGCGCCAGCTCGCTGTAACATCCCATTGCATTCATCAGTTCCGCGACGCTGTTTTCAAAAAATCTGGATTTCATCCCCGTCGCGCCGACGCTTCCGATCTCCTCCTTATCCGTAAGGATACAGCAGGTCGTGCGTTCAGCATCATTGACCTCCAGCATTGCCCGGTAGGAAGAAAATGCGCATACGCGGTCATCATGGCCATAAGAGAGGATCATGCTCCTGTCAAATCCCGCTTCCCTTGCCTTCCCTGCCGGAACGATCTCCAGCTCTGCGCTGCGGAAATCCTCCTCCTCGATCTGATAATATTCTTTCAGAATGGCAAGCACGTTCTTCTTAACCGCTTCCTTCTCCTCCGCCTTCTTCTCTTTGTCCTTCTCCCTATCCTTCGGTTTGTTCTGATGAAGCAGCGGGCTGTTGGCTATGATCACATCCAGCGCCTCACCTTCCACCACCTTATTGGCCTTCTTTTCCATCTGCTCTGAGGCAAGGTGGATCAACAGGTCGGAGATAAAAAATACCGGATCGTCTTCTTCCTCACCCACATTCACGATCACCGTCGTACCGTCCTTTTTAACAACTACGCCATGGATCGCCAGCGGGATCGTCACCCACTGATATTTTTTTATGCCTCCGTAATAATGCGTATCCAGATAAGCAAATCCGCCATCCTCATACAAAGGATTCGACTTCACGTCCAGACGGGGCGAATCAATATGCGCGCCCAGAATATTCATGCCCTCCTCGATTGGCGTCGTACCAACCCTGAACATCAGCAGCGTTTTATTCATTCCGCAGAAATATACCCTATCACCTTTGACAAGCTTCTTTTTCTTCTTCATCAGACTGCCAAATTCCTGATAGCCCTCTCGCTCGATCTCATTGATGATATAATCCGTACATTCCCGTTCGGTCTTTCCTTTATTGAGGAAATCCATATATGCCTTTGCATAAGCATCTACCTTCTTTAGTTCCGTCTTAGAGTATAATGTCCATGCGCTTTTTCTTTCCATGTTAATCAATGCTCCTTTCCTAATTTAACAATATAGGCGTTTGCAAAACACCGATATCCCCATAACTAGTTGTGCAATATAGACAATATCATACGCAGGGCGCTTGTGCACTCGCCGGCACTTAGATGCCATATTGTGGCATCTTATGTGCCGCTGCGTAGTGCACGCAGCGAAAGCGTGCCCGGCGATGATATGTCTATGTTGCGCAACGAGAGTATGCAAAAATTGAGTTCACAATTACCTATTTAACAATACCTTATAACATTACTTAAGATCGAAGCTCAATATTCATGCTCTCCAGTCCGTTCAGGATCTTCTTCATGACAGCATTCACGTCTTCATCAACCAATGTCTTAGTCATATCCCTGAATGTCAAAGAATATGCAATCGACTTAAATCCTTCCTGAATCTGATCTCCTTCATAAATATCAAACAGACGGATACTCTCTAAAATTTTTCCTCCACGTTGGCGGATCATCTTCTCAATATCTCCCGCAAGCACTTCCTTTGGTACAACCATACTGATATCCCTTGCAACGGCCGGATACTTCGAAATACCGGTATATTTCCGGTCAAAACTCGTCATCGGCACAATAGAAGGCATATCCAGCACTGCAATATATACCTTGGTTTTCATGGAATAACCGGCGCATACCATAGGATGCACCTCGCCCAGATAACCAATCACCGTATCGTCATATATGATATTGGCCTGACGACCGGGATGTAAAAAGGTCTTTCCGGCCTTTGGATCATAGATACAGATCTTCTTCATACCGACTGCCTCTAAGAATTCCTCTACTACTCCCTTCATCGTAAAGAAGTCGCCTTCCCCATACATGCCAAGCGTAAACTGCATCCGTTCGTCCGGCAGTTCCGTCACAGGCAGACTCTTAGGCCGATAGATATTTCCTAATTCATACAGTCGGACATCCTTATTCCGACGGTTATAATTTGTAGAAAGAGAAGTCAGCATGCCGTTAATCGGCAGCGTACGCATAATTGAGAAATCTTCGCCCAGCGGATTGGAGATAACCACCGCCTTCCGCAGCTCATCCCCTTCCGGGATCAGCAATTTATCAAATACCTTCGGGCTTTCAAACGAATAACACATACCCTGGGAAAATCCGCAATATTCCGCAATATCCCTTGCTTTCTGTTCAATTCTTAATTTATAGGAAAGCTTTCCTGCAGTTGCGGAAGCCCTCGGCAGAGATACCGGAATCTTGTCATATCCATAGAATCTTGCAACTTCCTCCGCAATATCCGCAAATCCCTCCAGATCCTGTCTGAAGGAAGGAATTGTCAGCATATCATCTTCACCATGTGCAATCTCCAGACGGTCAAAGACCGCAAGCATATCCTCTCTCGGAATCTCTGTGCCTAACAATGCGTTAATCTTCTCCGGCTCAAACTTGATCCTGTTTAGCTCCTTTAAAGGCTGGCAGACATCGATCATACCGTCCACCACCTCGCCGCAGCCAAGTTCCTCGATCAGCTGACAGGCACGCATGATCGCTGCCTCAGCATTTCTCGGATCCAGTCCCTTTTCAAAGATACCGGATGCATCTGTTCTTAACCCGATACGTTTGGCACTCTTTCTAATATTCGCCCCGTGGAAAGTAGCCGCCTCAAATACAACAGTCTTTACTTCATCCGTGATCTTGGAATTCTCTCCGCCCATGATTCCGGCAATACCAATCTCCTTTTCGGCATCGCAGATCATCAGCACCTCAGAATCCATGGTCCGCATCTGTCCATCCAGAGTCTGGAACTGATCGCCGTCCTTCGCGCGGCGCACAATGATCTTATGACCCGCGATCATATCCAGATCAAATGCATGCATCGGCTGACCATACTCCGCCATCACATAGTTTGTTATATCAACCAGATTGTTGATTGGACGGATACCGCTGGCTGCAAGACGTCTCTGCATCCACTTGGGAGACGGCGCAATTTTAATATTCTTGCATACCTTGGAACAATATCTGGAGCAAAGATCCGTATCCACTACCTCTACCGAAATATAGTCAGAGATATCTCCTCCCCCGCCTTTTACCTCTACCACAGGCGGTACAAACGGCTTACCAAAGGTTGCCGCCGCTTCTCTTGCAACGCCAAGGATACTGTAGCAGTCCACACGGTTAGAAGTAATCTCGTATTCAAATACCGTATCATGCAACCCCAGAACCTCAATGGCATCATCACCCGGTCTGCAGCTGTCTTTTTCAAAGATATAGATTCCGTATTCCGGTGCATCTGGATACATATTCCGGTCAGATCCAAGTTCCTCAATGGAACACATCATTCCATAGGAATCAATTCCTCGCAGCTTCCCGCATTGGATTTTGATCCCATCCTCAGGAAGCGGACCACCGTCGTGACCGCCCGCCACCTTGCCGCCGTCCAGTACCACCGGCACCAGATCGCCGACACTGACATTGGGCGCTCCCGTTACGATCTGTAATGTCTCTGTCCCTACATCCACCTGGCAGATAATGAGCTTATCTGCGTCCGGATGCTTTTCAATGGACTCTATCTTACCCACTACAATCTTTTCCAGATTCTTATCCAGTCGTTCATATCCTTCTACCTTTGTTCCGGACAGCGTCATTCTGTCAAAATACTCCTGATCGGTGCATTCCAGTTCCGGAACATATGCCTTAATCCACGATAATGCTGAATTCATCTATTCTTCCTCCAATTGCTTCCCAAAATTTTTTATATCCTAATCTGCGTTTACTCTGTATTGATTTCAAAATACAATCCTTATGACCTTATATATCAGAACTGTTTCAAAAATCTGTCGTCATTCTCATATAACAGCCGCATATCATCAATCTCATACTTGAGCAGCGTAATACGCTCCAGTCCGATACCAAATGCAAATCCCGTATATTCTTCCGGATCGATTCCACTCATCTTCAGTACTTTCGGATGCACCATGCCGCATCCTAGTATCTCGATCCAGCCGGAGCCTTTACAAAAGCGGCATCCAGCGCCACCGCATTTAAAACATGAGACATCCATCTCCGCTGATGGCTCCGTGAACGGAAAGTGATGCGGGCGGAACTTACACTTTGTCTCTGCACCAAAGAGTTCCTTTGCAATCTGATCCAGCGTTCCCTTCAAATCAGCAAATGTGATATTTTTATCGATTACCAAGCCCTCAATCTGATGAAAGGACGGCGAGTGCGTCGCATCTACTTCGTCAGATCTGAATACCCTGCCTGGCGCAAGAATCTTGATCGGCAGTTTCCCCTGTTCCATGACACGCACCTGAACCGGCGATGTCTGAGTACGCAACAAAATATCGCCATTCACATAAAAAGTATCCTGTTCGTCCTTTGCCGGATGGTCAGCAGGAATATTCAATGCTTCAAAATTATAATAATCTTTCTCAATCTCAGGGCCTTCCACAACCTCATAACCAAGACCGACAAAGATACGTTCAACTTCTTCCAATACAATAGAATTGGGATGTCTGTGTCCCATGATAAGTTTCTTCGCAGGAAGCGTGACGTCAATCACTTCCGTCTTCATATTTAATTCCATAGCTGCCTGTTCCAATTTTTTCACGGCAGCCTCCAATACAGACTCAATCGTCTCTCTTGTATCGTTGACCATCTGTCCAATCTTTGGACGGTCTTCCGGCGCAACATCCTTCATACTCTTTAATACGGCAGTCAATTCACCCTTTTTCCCAAGATAACTTACCCTGACCTCATTCAGTTTTTCCAAAGCATCGCTTTCAGAAATCTTTTGCAGTGCCTCTGCCTTGATCTTTTCTAGTTTTTCTTTCATTTCTGTTTATCCTTTCCTTGATCATTGATAAATAAAAAATCCCAGATACATATCTCTACGTATCTGGGACGAAATTACTTCCGCGGTACCACCCACATTCCCGTTGCCGGGCACTTCTTTCCTGCGTAACGAGCAGTCACGGATTAACCTAATCATTCCTTATGTGCGCAAAGAAGCATATCAAACTTCCCCGCCATTCATAATGAATCTTCAGTCAATCGGCTCCGGTGTGAAATTCGCAACAAGAAGGACATCATCCACTTCTTTTTTCCATTGGTTAGAACAGCTTTCAGCCGGTGGCTGTTCCTCTCTGCAACATAGAAAAACGCTACTTTGCACCATCAATGCCATTAATTTTATAAAACACATTTTATAAAATTAAAAAGTATCTGTCAAGCGTTATTTTTCGCCAGAAAATTACTTATTATCATCAATCTTCTTTTCCAGCTTATCCAGTGTGGTCTCAGCAAATTTACGTCCGCCTACGCCAAATGCCACTGCAAAGGCAATACAAAGCGCTGCGATCAGAAGGATAAAGGTTGTCTCTACGATTACGTTAGCGACATTTAACTGACTTAAGCAAAGGAATGCTGTCAGCACATAAATAGCCACCTTAGCAACCAGCGCGCTTGCTTTAGCCTCCGGGAACTTCTTAACCAGCGCCGTCTCCGCAGTATTGGCTGCAAATAAGCCGATTGCAACGATGATCACCGCACTAAGCACCGCAGGCATATAGCCGATGACTGCTGCACCGATCTCTGTAAGCACCGGAAGCTGCAGCACATTGATGCCTTGAACGATAAAGATGATGATCAGGACATATTTCACAATTGAACTAATCAGCTTTGAAAGCACTACCTTCTTTGCCGGCGTCCCTGTCATCTTCTCAATCAGCTTGTCCGTGCCGACGCCTGCCAGCA
Source organism: uncultured Lachnospiraceae bacterium (assembly GCA_947174185.1). Taxonomy (GTDB): domain Bacteria; phylum Bacillota; class Clostridia; order Lachnospirales; family Lachnospiraceae; genus NK4A136. The sequence continues at coordinate 13,088 of CAMWHY010000079.1, forward strand.
GGCTCCCCAAAAGCTTAGCCACCAGATTAGAGATAAATACACCCACTGCAATAATCACAATTGCGCCAAGCACATAAGGAATCATATCAAAAATCGATTTCACAATGGCATTGGCCGGTACTGAAATAGCAGCAATACCAAGAGCGTCAAGCGCTGATGTAATCATCACCAATAGAATGATCCCATAAATTACATTGGAAATGATCGTAGAAAGAGCGGAACTCTCTGTTACCAGAATCCCAGCCTTTGCCTGAAGCTGATCTATCTTTGTCGCCCTTAAAAGCGCAATCAGCAAATCTCTTACGATCTTAGCAATAAATATGCCCACTGCTATGATGATACCTGCGCCGACTACCTTCGGAATAAATGCCAGGAAGGAGTTTACCATATTCGTAATCGGCTGTGAAACGCTGTTCATACCCAGCTTGTCCAACACACCGGGAAGGAACAATAGAAATGTAACAAAATAAGCCAGTTTTGCAATAAATTCAATCGAGCTGCCTGTAGAAGCATCCTTAACGCCAATCTTTGCCAGTTTTTCCTCAGCTTTCAATGCTTTTAAAAGCTTCGTCGCCAATGTCCTGACGATCGTTGCTGCCAAAAATGCCACAGCTAACATCAAAACCGCATAGATCCAATTGGGGATCTGCGTCACTAGAGAATCAAGAAATCTTTCCATTCCGATTTCCTCCTTTTATTTTTTATGTAAACAGCATAACATTATAAAG
>CAMWHY010000080.1 GCA_947174185.1 uncultured Lachnospiraceae bacterium
GTGGGGTATAAGTTTGTATGAAGGCTTTCAGAAGACTGTGTATTGTAGTGATAACTGTATTTCTTTTGCTGACGGCGGTATTGAATCTATTTCTTGTGGGAGTGAAAGACAGAAATGAAGGCATTTATCGTGTTGAAGCCAAGCGGCTTGCAGATGAGATAGCGGAAACAGGCAATTATGACCTTGAAAAATATCCCCACATTACGGGGGTGTCGGGGGCTGATGATGGCAAACTGTACATCTCCGATGAGCATTATCTGATCATAGAAGCAGGCGGTACGCTGTATCGTGTGGAGTACACTGTGGAAAACGGACAGCACAGCATTGCAGCGGTAAACTGTGTATTGGGTGCGCTGTTTGTGCTGATGATTGGTCTTTTGTATTATATCCGGAGGTATATCATCGTGCCGTTCGGCAGGTTGAAGGATGTTCCGCAGGAGCTTGCAAGGGGCAATCTTGCTGTACCGATACCAGAGGAAAAAAGCCGTTTCTTCGGAAAATTCACATGGGGTGTGAATCTCCTGCGTGAGAGTATTGAGGACAGCCGCAAAAAAGAAATCACGATGCAGAGGGACAAAAAACTCTTGCTGCTTTCCCTTTCCCACGACATCAAAACGCCTTTGTCGGCGATCAAGCTGAATGCAAAGGCACTTGCCAGGGGATTATACAAGGACGAGGAAAAACGACGTGCTGCTGCCTTGAGCATCAATACCCGTGCAGATGAGATAGAGCGTTTTGTCAGCGAGATCACCAAGGCGGCAAGCGAGGATTTTATGAGTTTTGAAGTCACACAGGGAGAGGCTTTCTTAAGCAATATCATCACAAGGATAGATGTGAGATATGCTCCCCAGCTTGCCATGTCGGGAACGGAGCTTGTGATTCAGAAGTATGATGACTGCATTCTTTCCTGTGACCCCGACCGCCTTGCAGAGTGCCTGCAAAATCTGATGGAAAATGCAATCAAATACGGTGACGGCAGACGAATTGAGATCAGCTTTGATAAAATGGATGGCTGTGAGCTTATCACGGTATCAAATACAGGTTGTGCGCTTGAAGCAAAAGAACTGCCGCAGATATTCGAAAGCTTTCATCGTGGAAATAATGCGGACAAGGTGCAGGGCAACGGACTTGGGCTTTTCATATGCCGCAGGCTGATGGGGCTTATGAATGGAGAGGTATATGCTGATATTCGTGATGAATGCTTTTATATAACGCTTGTTGTTAAAATGGTTTAAAGTGACAGCTGCTTGTTTAGATATTATTAGAACGATAAGAAATGTGGGGCATGGCAATTGCTATGCTCCTGCATTTTATTGTGGTGACTAGAGGGTGGAAGTGATATAATCAAAAGTAAGGACTTTTGGGCTATGGGAGGAATGACATGGGGGTAGATATATGCGATTAGGAGAAGTTGGTTTATTAACAAATGATGTTGTTAAATTAGCAGATTTTTACAAAGCCCTGCTTGAAATAAATAATGACAGTAATGATGAAATGCATCAAACAATAATTGCGGAAGAAACAATGTTAACAATTTATAATGATGGTTCAATAAAAAATAACAGTAATCAAAATATGTGCATAGCGTTTACTGTAGATAATATAGAAAAAGAGTATCAAAAAGTTTTGGCATTAGGGGCAGAAATCATTGAAAAACCGACAAAACGTCCGTGGGGTGCTGTAAACATGAGTTTTTATGACCCCGATAAGAATGTTATATATCTAAGGAGTTTTTTGTAGATAATTAAAACATATGTTGGGGAGATACAATTATGATAATACCGCATTTGCACTTTTGTGGAAATTGTGAAGAAGCAATAACTTTATATGAAAAGGCATTTCATACAAAAGCTGAAACTATCATACGAAATCAGGATTATGTGCCTGATGGTTCCCAAGATGATAAAGGGATAGCCCATGCTGTTATGTATATTCATGGTCAACAGGTTTTTTTGAATGATAGATTTGGTAACAAGGAAAAATCTCTTGATTGCGCTATCCATTTAATTGTCATGTTTGAAAGTGTTGAAGAACTTCTTTCATGCTATGAATGTTTTAAAGGTAAATGTACAGTCATAGATCCTTTTGAAGAATTACCTTACAGTAAATTGGCTGGCAATTTTATTGATCAATTTGGTGTGCAATGGGGATTTATGACCGAGAATTAAGGCAAGTTATGGATTGAGGTGTAGAGATACTTCGCGGACAGGTTCTTCTCCATGGTTATCCCGATTACGATCCGACAGCACTGAACATTAAAGAATTTGATCCTGCAACATATCCATCCTGGCTTCCGCTGCCAATATATTTTATCGATTCACCGGAAAGCAGTTTTTATCCGGAGTGCAGACGCACTGTGAACATGAATCTGGACACAATCATTGACTCGCTGCTCAGCACACACGAGTTTCAGTTCCCTTCTGCCAAGGAACTTGATGCATATGAACAAAGCAACCCCCATCCAGATGGCAAGCGGTAGTGTGTGGCAGAACAGACGATTGGAAATTATTATTGGGGGAGTAATTTTATCATACGCGATTTGGACATACTGAGGAAGTTTGACAGACTGGAATGATAGCATTCTGATGGGAAGGATGAATAGAAATGGTACGACTATATGGTAATGCACCTTATAAAATAGTTTTGGTTCATGGCGGTCCTGGAGCAATAGGGTCATTAAAAGGATTCGCACAAGAATTGGCGGAATTATCGCAAATTGGTGTTATTGAAGCTTTACAATCAAAATATTCCATAGCCGAACTTATAGAAGAATTGTATATTCAAATCAAAGATCATTGCAGTGGTAAAGTAACTTTGGTCGGGCATTCCTGGGGAGCGTGGCTAGTAGCGCTTTTGGCAGAAAAATATCCAGAACTGATTGAGCGTGTAATTTTAATTGGGAGTGGTCCACTGGAAGATAAATACGTTTCGGAAATAGGTACTCGTAGATTTCAAAATTTATCTGAAGAAGATGGAGAAATATTTCAAAGGTTGATTGACAATCAAGCAACAGATGAGGATATGGAGAAAATTCCCAACATATTTGAAAAATCAGATAATTATTGTCTTGAAAACAGAGAAGAACATAAGGCAGATAAAACAGATAGCGAAATGCATAATAAGGTGTGGAGTGAAGCAGCTAAGCTAAGAACTAGCGGAAAATTACTGATATCATTTAAGAATATTAAGAGCAAAATATATTTAATACAAGGGCAAGATGACCCTCATCCAGTAAAAGGTGTAACAATACCACTACAAGAAAATGGAGTTTCGTGTGAAACTTATGTTTTAGAGAAATGTGGACATAACCCATTTATGGAAAAATATGCGAAGGATGAGTTTTATAAAATATTAATGCAAATTATTGCATAAATAATATTTTGCAGGGGAATTTCTTTCTTCCTTCTTAACACCCTTATTTTTGGGCGTAATTTATAAATTCAGTCTCTTTATCATATTCTGCTAGTTCATTCGCAGAAATATCACCAATACCGTCATATCTGTAATAGCGGCCATGATCTGCCCGAAATTCAAGAACACAGTAATCTTCATCATCCACTCCATTGGGATAGTATTTCTCATCGCCCTCATTCCATAACAGAGCTTTATATTCGTGATCAAAGTGCACAATCACTGTTCCGGTAAAGCACACGCCCTGAAAAGTCTGGCAATTATCAAAATAAAGGCAGGCCCTATTATTTTTCAATAATGCCTGAACATGTTGAGAGGATGTATTTGTTGAAATCAAATGGTTTCCCAATCCTTTGTGCCAAGTGCTAAATACTCTTCTTATACTTGGATTCCCATCTTCGTCCAAAAAACCGATACTGGCAAACCCAGATTCTTTTACTAAGTTATCAATTTCCTTCAGTGTCATATTTTTCTTTCCTCCTCTTCAAGATTTTTCAATATTTTCTCCAGTTCTGCATCCAGTCTCAAAATCTCCTCATCAGTGAGACCTTTATAAAACAAGCGGCTCATTTCGTCGGAGACTTCTTTGTATTTACTTTCCAACTTGCGAGCATTATCCGTAAGACAAATACGGATTTGCCGACGGTCTTTGGGATCGTAACATCTTGTAATATGCCCTAGACTTTCCATTCGATCAAGCATACTGGTCAATGTTGTCTTTGCCAGTCCTGTTCTTCTGGCAAGTTCTACGATGGGTAGATTATCCTCCTGCCATAAAACATAGAGAATACGCCCTTGAGCGCCGTTAAATTCGTCAATCCCTGCTTCAGTCAGCAATCTGCCAAAGACACGGCCCTGAATCTGCTTAATCTGTGAAATTAAAAATCCACCTTTGGTCTCAATCATTATTTTACTCCTATGTAGGATAGTACCATATAGTACTATTTGCGTCAATACTTTTTTATTATATATGATAAACGCATAATTGTAAGACAAGAGAAAACTATTTATAGATTGGATATGATGCCCTTTTTGCGGTAATAAGACCTGTAATCAAATTTCAGTCATGGCAGAAGAGAGGGCAAACAGTTTTTATATTGGTAATTGGGGAATGCAGGTGGTATAATCTAACTTACAAATCAAGAGTTAGGCGGAAGAAATATGAATATTGTTCCAGTGAAAATTACTGATGAAAGTGTCTTGAAGCTTTTTTCTGAGCACGATGATTATATGATAGATTTTTTGGGCGATGATAAATGGTGCTACATACGATATCATGAGAATGAAAATATAGAAAAAGTATGGGTCGTATCTTCTGATAACCTCCCTATAGGCTGCATAGCATACAGAAAAAAGGCAGATGGAATAGGTGAAATTAAGCGACTGTATATCAAAGAAGAATATCGAGGCAATGGAATATCAAAGGAGTTGTTAAAAACGGTAGAATGCTATGCCAAAGAGCAGGGTTGTCATACTCTGTTTTTGGATACGAGGATAACACTTGAGCCTGCCGTTTCCCTATATCGTTCCTTTGGATTTAACATAGTTTTTCAACAAGGACTTTATATTCAGATGGAAAAAGAAGTATAAAGGATAATATAAGTAATAGAGCCCGGTAAAGTGGCTCTATAATTTTTTTGAACAGTACCGCAATCCTTTGAAAACTCAAGGGGTTACGGTTTTTTAATTGTTTTTTAAGATAAAAAGAAAGAATGAATAAGATTTTAGCAAAATAGCGATAGAGTTCGTTGAAACAGCTATAATATTATGGATAAAATGCTTTGTAAGGGAAATAGAATTGATGGCGTTTTGATTTTCACAAATATATCTTTTTGCATGATTCCGGTGTTTTAATATATGAGAGAGTAAAAGGACGGTGGTTGCTGGCGTGAAAGAAAGTGATTTGATTAAAGATGTGCAAAGTGGCAGTAGGGAAGCAATGAACATATTGATTGGCAACTACTATCCGGCTGTCTTTGCGTATTTCTACAAAAACACAAGTAAATATCACCAATCGAAAGATTTAACACAGGAAGTCTTTATTAAAATGGTGTCCGGCATTTCAAGATACAGACCAAAGGCTTCATTCAAAAGCTGGTTATTTACAATAGCTTCCAACCATTTGAAAAACTATTACCGATTACTCTCCAGGCACCCCGAATATTTAGAGATTTCAGAAGATGTTCCTGCAAGTGAAACTGTTGTTTCTGAGATTGAAATAAAAAACGACATAAAAGAGGCATTGGCTCATTTGCCGCCAGAGCAAAAAGAAACTATCATTTTGCGCTTTTACAACGATTTTACCATTAAGGAAATATCAAAAATCACAGGAGCTATGGAAACAACTGTAAAGGCAAGAATACGATATGGACTTGAAAAATTAAAAAAAGAATTGGAGGGATATGATGAAAAAGGCAGATAGTTTTCCAGAGGAATTATCAGAAATTGAGCAGCAAATTATTTTAAGTATCAAAGATGCTCCTATTCCTGCTATTTCGCAAGAAGAAATTGACACTGTTTGCAACGTGGCGGCTTCCTATTATACGAAAAAACAAAGCATTTGGAATATGGATTTTTGGAAAGTGACCTTTTCCTGCCTTACAATAAAATCCGCGTTCTTTTGGGTTTTATCTTCATTCTTACTTGGAACTTGTGTAGTCATTTCTTTATTGATAACAAAGTATGAAATTGAGCCGCTTGCACTTATGACTGCTTTATCCCCTGTCCCGGTGTTGGCATTTGCAATCCGTGAGTTGCATTATCGTGATGATAATTTAGCCCAGTTGGAAAAAACCTGCAAATATGCTCCAACTAAAATATATTTTACCCGCTTATGGATTGGCATGATTTTTAATGCATTGTTTGTGGTATTGGAGGGGGCGGTTGCTTTTTCTTATTACGAAAACCTCTTGCAATTATATCTCTGCTCCTTTATTGCCATGTTTTTTGTCGGAGCCCTTGCATTGCTTTTGATGTCTTTCTTGGATAATGCTTTACCGTTGTCCTTGATAATGGTTATTTGGGTATTAGGTGCAGCATATTTACTCTGTCAAAATGAAATTCTTGATGTAATTGTGAGCGCAAGTCTGACTGTATTTATCGGGGGGTTAGTTTTCAGCTTTGGCTTGTTTGCTGTCGCTGCAATGAAATCCACAACAACGCTATATGCCTAGAAAGGAAAATGATTTATGGAATTAACAGTATGCAATTTAACAAAAGATTTTGGAGGAAAACGTGCAGTTGATAATGTTTCATTCAGATTATCCTATGGCGTTTATGGGCTGCTTGGTCCAAACGGTGCAGGAAAAACGACCTTGATGAAAATGTTAGTGGATATATTGACACCTTCAGCGGGGGAAGTATGCTTGAACGGTGTTAATATTCACGAGCTGGGCGCAAGCTATCGGGATAAACTTGGGTATATGCCACAGGAAATAGGTGTATACAAAAACTTTTCCGCGAGGAAGTTTTTGAAATATATCGCCGCCTTAAAAGGCATTACAGGAAAAGCCGCAGATGAAAAAATCGAAGAACTCTTAGAACTTGTAGGATTAAGAGACGTTGGAAGAAAAAAACTTGGGGGATTTTCCGGTGGTATGCTGCGCCGCATTGGAATTGCACAGACGTTACTAAATGACCCGGAGATTCTAATTTTAGACGAGCCGACAGCGGGGCTTGACCCGCAAGAACGTATTCGCTTCCGCAACATTATATCTGAATTATCGGAAAACCGAATTGTAGTTCTCTCCACACATATTATATCCGATATGGAGTTTATCGCCGGAGAGGTTATTATCATGCGAAACGGCGGTGTACTTAAAGTTGATACTACGGATCAATTATTGCAGGAAGTCGAGGGCAAGGTTTGGTCTGCAACTGTTTCACGTTCCATGTTCCATGAAGTAAAAAATCAATATACCATTGGCAATATTATTCAAAAAAATGATGGCGTGGAAATGCGAATTATTAGAGACAAAAAGCCCGATTTCCCCTGTGAGCCGATTAAACCGATCTTAGAAGATGTATTTAGTTATTATTTTGGAGGGAATATACTATGAATATAAGAATGTTACAAACGGAACTTTACAAGATTTATTCCAAAAAAGTTATTTGGATTTCGTTAGTAGTTTTTCTGGCTCTTTTCCTTATTTTGAAATTACAGTTTATTGATTATGTAGGAGTAAAATACACACTTGAGCCTATGCGGTCCGAACTGACAAGTGCCGTGGAGAACCCAGACTTTCATAACTTTGTTCGTAACAATGATTATAATTGTACTATTGAAGCGATGAAGCCGTTTCTTCCTGCTTCCGTCTTTGATTATATCGAACAGTATAGCGGAAATGAGCGTATCTATCGTTCTCTAAACAATGATTTAAGAGGTATTATCAATAACTATTATGAGAGAATAGATAACCGTGCTGCATTTATAGACGAACTCTCGCAGGATATTGCAGTACCTGATCATACAAATGTGACAAGGGCAAAAACAAAACTTTACCAAATCTATCAAAGTACGCCCGTGACGATTGAACTTAATTTAGAAAGCAGCGCAAACAATTTTATCGACGTTAATCATTCTGCTGTATTTCCGGGATTGATTATGCTTATTGTCATTGTCGGACTTGCGGGGATCTATGCAGATGAATACACAAGTGGTACTTTAAGTCCCCTGCTGACTTCACGCAAAGGCCGTAAGGGAGTTTTTTTCAGCAAGCAAGCTGCAGCAAGTATTTTTGTTTTCAGTGTAGTTCTTTTTATGGAAGCATTTTACATGGTTGTTACTGCAATTTGTTATCATGCACCAAATGCTGCAATTTCCGCTGCCAGTACATACGGTCTTTCATTGACTACTTATAGCGGAACGGTGCTTGGTTTTTGTCTCAGACAAATTTTAGGAACGCTTTTAGCTGCCTTGACATTGGGGAGTATTGTGATGTGTATCTCAGCGTATAGCAAGAACGCCTTAGTACCGTTTTTTGTGGCAGGCGTTTTTTATGGCGGTACAGCCATTTATGCGAATATGATTACTTTTCCCCAATATTTATCCTCTTTTTGGTCTTTGCCGGGGGAATTAAGTCTGTTTATGCTCCAAACACAGATAGAACTTGTTGAGATGGGGCATCTTACAAATGTTTTTGGGTGCATGGTATCTTCGCTTACATTAAATGTATGCGTCAACATAATTCTTATGGTGATATGTCTTATTCTCTGTTATAGGGCATACACGCGAAAGTAGGTTAAAAATTGATGGTTACTATATTAAAGGTCGTCCGGTTAGAATTGGAAAATTTTCTATGCAAAGAGACTCTTTGGATATTGACGGTAATTTACACCATATCCGTATTTGTGATATGTCTGTTTCCTGATTTTCGGCAAAGCTATTTTGCCGATATTGAGAGTGTTCCTATTATGCTGCTTAATTTTGTTGCACCTGTTTTTCTTGTAATCATTTTGACAAGCATGCTGTCCCCTGTTTTTGTGGGAGATATGGAAAATAATGTGAATCAAATCCCCGCTGCCTGTCTGGCTGGAAAAAAGGGACGGAGCATTGCAAAAATGCTCGCAGCAATTTTTTTGGCTGTTTTGCTTTGTATAATAGTTGCAGTTATAGCTTTTGCTGTACCCTTTCTTTGCAACCTATTTGACGGCAATTTAAAAATAGAGTATGTGGGGACAGAATTAAAACTTACCCCTATATGGTCAACATGGCAGCACTTTAGGTTTTCGTTTATAAGTTTAACCGTTGGCTGTATCATACTGACTCTTTTTGTATTATTCATCTCATGCAGCACGAAAACTACAATAGCCGCAGTAAGTATATCAAGTATGCTTGTTCTTTTTGAATTTTTGTTTCACAAATTTTCATTTCCGACAATGATTCAGGAGTACAACATTTGGGTATTCTTCGAGCCATATTATCTTTTTGTTATGAATATTTTTAATATTTCTCCATATATGAATTTGTTCCTGCTATCAGTTGCTTTTTTACCGCTTTGTATGCTTGCCATATGGCAGATTGTTAAAAAAGGGGCGTAGTGATTTGGAAAATTTTAAGAGTTTTCAGATTTCTTTGCGGTCTTAAAAAGTATGGAGCAGTTATTCTTGGCGGGTAATAAGACCTGTAATCAAATTTCTGTCATGGCAGAGGAGAGCGCAAACAATTTTTTTATTGGTAAATGGAGAAGGCAGAATCTTAAAACTATTGATATTTCCTTGAAAATTATTATAATTAAAATGCATAGAAAAGTATTCTCTCAGCATAGTACGATATTTAAAAGAAAGTGGGACCTTTCATGGGAAAAGAACTTTCAAACAAAGAAATATTATCTATGACCCAAAAAGCGTTCCAAAATAATGAAGTATTCAATCTGTTGCAGGGTTCAAATGGCTATGAATGCCCATTATGCAAATTCGTTCCGGCATATGTTCCTACGGATTTTGGAAGAGTCATTAGTGAAGGGATTTATAAATATTATCAAAGTTATAACAGTGACGATTATGTTAAAATATTGGCGGATTCAATAATTAGATTAATGAACGGTTCTCCTGTTCAAGTTTGGATCGCATATCATATTTGTTGGAGTTTGTATTATAACGAAAATAACGGGGCAGCTCCTTTTCATATCGTTGACAATATTCTTTTAAGTAATTTGCGTGATTCGATAAATAAAAATAAAGAAGCCTTAAAAATATGTAAAGAATGGCAGGGATGGCAGCAAAAAGAAGGTCTTTGGGGTGATATTGAAGCATCCGAATATGGCTTAAAATCTAAGTTTGGAGTGTGTTTATTATGAATTGTGATGCTATTAACGAAAATAATGAAGAAAATTCTTCCGGTGAAACAACCGAAGAGTTGGGTGGAAGAAATAGGAAGATAGAGGAGTATTCATGAAAGATAGTTCAGAAAAGACGGCAATTATTTTTATTGGTATTCAGGCCAGCGGAAAATCCACCTTTTACCATGAACGATTTGAGGATTATGTTCATATCAACTTGGATACCTTACATACAAGAAATAAAGAGAAGTTACTGTTACAGGAATGTGTGGAAAGTGGGTACTCTTTTGTGGTGGATAATACAAATCCAACGAAAGCGGACAGGGAGAAGTACATTCAGATTGCAAGGGAGCATGGTTATCGTATCCATGGCTATTACTTTCAGTCCTCTGTTTCTGATTGCATTGCAAGAAATCAAAAACGGGAAGGGAAAGCAAGGATACCGGATCACGCCGTGGCGAGTACGCATCGCAAACTGGAACTTCCGGAATATGGGGAAGGTTTTGACGAACTATTCTATGTCTGTCTGAAAGACGGAAGCTTTATGATAGATGAGTGGCGTGAAATAGAAGAACAGGGAGGAACATTATGAAATTTGACAATTTTGATAAAGAAATGCGTATTTACGAGGAATCAATCGACCAGTATATTCTGCCTGATATGTATATCGTGGCACGATTGGATGGCAGGTCGTTTACCAGGCTGACAAAGGAAATTTGTAAATTCGAGGCGCCATTCGATACCAAATTCAGAGATTTGATGATCGAAACTGTGAAAACTCTGATGAATGTGGGATTCCGTATCGTATACGGCTTTACCGAAAGCGATGAGATATCGCTTCTGTTTCACCCGGAAGACCGTACATTCGGCAGGAAGGTCCGCAAGATCAATACGACTCTGGCAGGAGAAGCAAGTGCAGCGTTTTCATTGGCGTTAGGGAAAGTAGCAACATTTGACTGCCGCGTGGTTCCGCTGCCCAATAAGGAAAGAGTCGCAGACTACTTTGTATGGCGGCAGGAGGACGCACATCGGAATTCCTTAAATTCGCACTGTTATTGGGCTCTCCGCAAAGAAGGGGCAAGCCAGAATGATGCTACAATGGAATTAGAAGGGAAGAGCGTGGCGTATAAGAATGAACTTCTGTTTCAGAAAGGTATCAACTATAACGAGCTTCCGTCGTGGCAGAAGAGGGGGCTTGGTGTTTATTTTACGGATGCTCAGAAAGAGGGCTTCAATCCGGTGAAAAATGAAAAGGTTATAACACAGAGAAGGGAGCTGTTCGTAGATTATGAGATTCCTCTTGGTGAAGATTATAGGGAATTTGTATTGAAGTTTCTTGATTGAGGTGTATTTATATGATTTACTTTTCGAACGGACAAATTTCTATTCGCAACATAGAGTATGAGGATGCACAAGCGATTACGGATGCTGAAATTGAACAAGGGTGGGATGCGTCTATTGAGAAATATCAGAAAAGACTAGAAGACCAAAGATTGGGAAAGGCAATTTCATTGGTCGCAGAATACTCCGGAAAACCAGTTGGATATATAAATGTTTATCCCGATAATACATGGGGAGCATTTGGAGGAAAAGGTTACCCGGAAATTGTTGATTTTGGGGTTTTAGAAAAATATCGAAAACAGGGTATTGGTACAATCTTAATGGATATAGCTGAAGAAATCGCTGCAACATATGCGGACACAGTATATCTTGGTGTTGGACTTCATAGCGGCTATGGAAGCGCTCAGCGAATGTATGTGAAGCGTGGCTATATACCAGACGGTTCCGGTGTTTGGTATCAGGACAAAATATGCAAGCCGTATGAAGAATGCAAAAATGATGACGATTTGGTTTTGTATCTTTCGAAGAAATTGTTGGGACGGTAGAATACTAGTTTTTTACAAGGACTTTATATTCAGATGGCAAAGACGTATAAAGGATAATATATGTAATAGAGCCCGTGAGGGTGGTAGAACTGTTGGCTTTGGCAAGGTTGCTGCTATAATTGATTAATTTCTAAAGCAAGATTTCCTGGAGTTTTCCGAAAAATAGGGAGTTCTCTGTTTTATCATATAACAGTCAAATCGTGTTAGAAACATAAGATTGAAACATCGTTGGAACGATAAGAAATGTAGGACGTGGCGATTGCTATGTCCTATATTTTATGATGGTAAATAGGGAAGGTGTATGGTATAATCAAATAGACAATTGAACTTTATAGAGTAGCAGTAATCTTGAAAAAGAAAGATTTAACAATACTTACAATTCTATTTGTAATTATTGGTTTTATATGCCCTTCATATTTACCATTTGGTATATTAGATATTAAAATAGCAGATAAAGATTAAAGGGCAATTGTTTTGAGCCTTAGTATGCTTTTGTTCATTTTAATTACCTTTTTGTTATTTGAGATATTTAAACATTGTTTTATTAAAAACAGGCGGTAAATGGATTGAAAACAGCGTATTTATTTTATCAATAGTTATATTGATATATTCTGTAACACAATTTATAGAATTCTATCCAACTTGAGATTAATTTCTGTTTTTTCATTAAAGATTATAATCAATATCGAATACAACGATGTTTAAATACCGTAAGAGTAGTAGAATAGTTAGTTCAGGTAGGATTGCTGCTATCTATGCATATTTATACTTTATTCAGTGAGATTAAGTCTTTCGGGAAATTTTTAAAAAGTCTTTTTCTTAAAATGCAGCCTTAAAATTAAAAGGAAAATAATCTCTCAAAAATTGTAGAAATCTAGGAAGGAAAATATAATGCAGAATAGTCCAAAGGCACTTATGGAAAAAATAGGAATTAAAAAGTTGTTTGAGGTTCCGCATGGAAAATTACAGGGAAGCACGGTGCTAGCTACAAATGGAAAAGAGAATTTGACAGTTTCACAAATGTTGAAGTCAGCAGAATATTTAATCAATTTTATAAAAGATAACTTTGATGTTGATGAGTTTCAATATTCGATTACTATAATTTTCTTAAAGTCGGTACAATTGGTGTTAAATAATGGGAGAGCAGATAAACCGTCTAAAGAAAACGCGCATATTATTATAGACGTTCTGCACGAAATAGCAGACATTCATGCAAAGAATGAATGTGAAAAGGAATTAAATGAAGATATCGCAGTATCATTAAAGTGTCTAATTGAGACGTTAAATTAAACAGATATATGATATTTAAATTATTGTATTTACTTTTCAAATTGTTAATTTGATATAACGATGTTATACTTTAGAATGAAATGAGGAACGCTGGCTTGTGGAAAGCGAAAGGAATGAAATTATGCAATCAGTTATAACAGATTATGGAAGTAATTGATTGATAAGGGTATGAAAAAAGGGAGACTAATGTAAAAGTATAGGATAAAGCACTAGTACTACTGTGAAAATGATCAATGGAGAGTCTGTGAGTTTATCTGTTCTGGAATGTATATGCGCAGAACTTAATTGTGACTTTGTAGACTTGGTAAATTATAAAAAACTTTGGAGGAAGCTGATAAAGATGGGTAACGATAAGATCAGTGAAGTTGGAATAAATATAGCAGAAAAGGCTACAGTTATTTGGAATGTGGCAGATATGCTTCGTGGACCATTTAAAC